>CAZWDR010000005.1:37724-46875 GCA_964632365.1 uncultured Steroidobacteraceae bacterium | reverse complement strand
GCCTTCTGCTGGCCGGAGCGCTTGCCGCCCAGCGTGCCTTCGACGAAGGTGTTCAGCAGCTTGTCCACCACGCGCAGGCTGGTGTCGCGATCGCGGTTTTCATATTCGATGATGTAGACGCCGGAGCCGCCGGTGCCGCGGATGACCAGGTCCTTGCGCAATGCATCGATGCGCTGCTGCTTCTCGCGCGGCGTCGTGACGCCGCGGAACAGGTCGGTTTCATCACCCACCCGCTGCAGCACCGGCGCGCCGAGCATCTGCTGGCGCACCCGGTCGATCTGCGTCTCGACGCTGGTCTCGACACTGATGCCCTTGGTGACTTCTGACAGCGCGGTGCGCGTATCCACATAGACGCGCGCGGAGGCCCCGTAGCGGTCGGGCATCGCGAACACGACCGCCCAGCCGGCGACGCAGATGGCACCGGCAAGGCCGAGTGCGATCCAGCGGAAACGCCAGGCACCGCGGACATGGTCCAGGAGTTGATCGAGAAGTGCGCGCAAGGGAGGTTCGCCTTAGAAGAAGGTTTCTGGCACCACGAGGATATCGCCCGGCTGCAGCGGCAGGTTCTGCTTCAGGTCACCCTTTTGCATCAGGTCCGAGATCCGGACCCGGATCTCCTTGTCCTTGCCGTCGACCTTGCGCAGGATCTTCGCGCGGTTGCCCGCGGCGAACTGCGTGAGGCCGCCGGCGGCAAGCACGGCGTCGAGCACCGTCAGGCCGTCCTGAAAGGCGATCGCCTGTGGTTGGCCCACCTGCCCCACCAGCCTCACCTGGCTCATCGTGCTCTTCGGGGTGGACACCAGCACGCTGACCCGCGGTGAGCGGACGTACTCATCCAGCGCGGCCTCGATGTCGCGCGCCAGCTGCACCGGCGTCTTGCCACTGGCCACGATGCCATCGACGAGCGGCGTGGAGACGCGGCCGTCGGGGAGCACCGGCACGGTGGTGGAGAGCTCCGGGCTCTGCCAGACGAACACCTGGATCACGTCGCCGGGCCCGAGGATGTAGCGCTCGGCGCTCGCGTCCGGCTGCGGAAATTCTGCAGCGTCCCCCGCCGGCGGCACGGCCGCATCGCCCGCAGGTGCCTGCGCCATCGTGTGGCCCGCGCCCAGCAGCATCGCGGCACACAGCACCAGTGCGCGACGCAGCATCAACCTCATCATGGCTGCCCCCGCAGGTCGTCGATCTGTTTCTGGATCGCGGCGCGCTTGGTGGCATCGTTCTCGAGCGACGCGGCCTTCTGCAGCACCACGATGCCTTCCTTCTTCTGGCCGGCGCGGCCCAGCGCGGCGCCGTAATGCAGCTGGATGTCGGCCATCTGCGGCGCGGCCTCGGCGGCCCGCTGCAGCAGCGGCAGGCCGCGCTGCACATCGCCCTGCTCCACCAGCATCCACCCGTAGGTGTCGACGATCATCGGCACGCCGCCGCCAGAGGCATAGGCCTTCTCGGCGGTGGGCAGCGCGCGCTTGTCATTGAGCCCGTGATAGGCCCACGCAAGGTTGTTCAGCGCCATCGGGTCATTCGGGAATGCGCCGAGCACCCGCTCATATTCCGCGGCGGCGCGCGACCAGTTCTCCGTCACCACGTAATGGTTGGCCAGCTGCATGCGCATGCGGTGATCGTCCGGATTGGTCCGCAGCCAGTCCACCAGCGGCTGGTCAGCGCCGCGGTCGCCCTCGCGCGTCAGCAGCTGATGCAGCTTGAGCGCGCCGTCGGCGCTGGGATTCTTCTTCTGCCAGTCGGTATAGACGCGGGCGGCGGCCTGCGTGCGCCCGGCGGCCACCAGGGTCTCGGCCAGCAGCTGGTTGGCAGCGGGGTCATCGGGATAACGCTTCTGCCATTCCTCGGCGCGCTGCACGGCGGCGTCGGGCTTCTTGTCGAGGATGTCCATCGCGGCGAGCGCGGACACCGGCGCGATCGCGGTGCGGTCGAGCTCCGCGGCCCGCTCGGCCGCACTGCGCGCCTCGGCCGGCTGGGCACGCTGCAGCTGCGTGGTCGCGATGCCCAGGTGATAGGAGCTGACCGCCGGCGCCATCTCCGCGGCTTTCTTGAAGCGCGCCAGCGCCGCGTCGTACTGCCGGGCCTGCAGCAGCAGCGAGGCGGCCCGCGACATGCTGTCCGCGTCGCCCGGCGCAAGTTCAGTGAACCGGTCGAGTGCCTTCTCGCCCTGGGCAAGGTTGCCGCGCGAGAGTTCGAGTCGCGCCAGCAGGAACTGCAGGTCGCGCTGGCTATCGAGCCCCTTCGCGGCGCGCAGCGTATCGATCGCCAGATCGTATTCACCACGCTGCGCCAGCGACTCGACCAGCGAGACACGCAGCGCCTGTGCATCCGGCTGCGCGGCGATGGCATCGGTGAGCAGCTTGTCGGCGGCCGGCCCGTTGCCGAGCGATCTTTCGACCTGTGCGAGCGCGAGGATGACATTGGCCGCAGCCGGATCTGCCTTGCGGCCCTTCATCAGCAGGTCGCGCGCAGCCGCCATCTCGCCCTGCGAGATCAGCAGGCCCGAAGCGGTGGTGATCAGCGCGATGTCATCGGGTCGCGCGGCCACCAGCCGGTCGATCTCGGCGCGCGCGACATTGCCGCCGCGCGTGGCATTCAGGGAGGCGATGCGGATTGCCCAGTAGAGGCCCGGATTGCCCACCGGCTCGTCGGCGGACACCAGCTGCAGCGCGTCTGCCGGGCGGCCGGCATGGAACAGCGCCTGCGCATACGAAAGACGCAGCGCGGGACTGGACGGATTGTCTTCGAACGAGCGACGCAGGCTGGCCAGTGAATTTCCCGACTGGGTGTCCTGCCGCTGCGCGGCGCTCATCAGCTGGAACAGCTGGGCATCGTCCACGTCCGCAGCCAGTGCAGGGGTGATGGCCGTGGCGGCGCCGCCGGGATTGCCCATGCGCAGACGCACCTGCGCCAGGTGCTTGCGCGCGTCGACATGCTCCGGATTCTGCGCAAGCACGCGCTGGAACTGCTCCTCGGCCTGCAGCAGGTTGCCCTCGGCCAGGTGGACGATGCCGAGCAGCTGGCGGGCGGGTGCCAGATCGGGTGCGGCCTGCAGGGTCTTCTGCAGGCGCGCGGTGGCGTCGCGCCGGTCGCCCTTGGCCAGCGCCAGGCGTGCGGCCAGCAGTTCGGTCGCCGGCGCTTCGGCCGCCAGGCGCTCCATCTCCTGCACATCGCTTGCCGCGGTCTTCAGATCGTTGCGGCCCAGCGCCATCTCGGTCACGCCGGCACGCAGCGTGATGATCTGGCGCATGTTCGCGCTGCGGCCCATCTGCGCCAGCGCACTGCGGAACTGTGCCTCGGCCCCGGCCTGATCACCGTTGGCCAGCAGCAGCCGCCCCTTGACCAGCGCCGCCTCCCAGTTCTTGTCGTCTGCCGCGAGCGCGGCATCGGCGGTCGCGGCGGCTTCTTCGAGCTGCGTGCTGGCCGCGAGCGCGTCGGCCTTCGCGGCCATCGCCCGGCCGGACTTCGGATCGGCTGCGAGTGCGGCGTCGATGGCAGCCAGCGCCTCGGGCGCCTTGCCCTGCATCAGCAGCGCGCCGCCGAGCAACACACCCCGGGCAGGTTCCTTCAACAGGTTGCGGTTCTCGATGCGCTGCTGCGCCTCGGCGGGCTGGCCGGACTGCAGCAGCAATTCGATCTCCAGCTCTTCGACGGCGGCAGCGTCCGCGCCGGCCTGCCCGGCCCGCTGCAGTTCAGCGGCGGCGGCGGAGGTGTCGTTGACCCGCAATGCGAGCCGTGCGAGCAGCAGGCGGGCCTGCGCATTGCGCGGGTCCTCGTCCACCACCTTGCGCAGTTCGATGCCGGCGCGGCCGAACTGGCCATTCTGCAGCGCCTCTTCGGCGCGCTCGACGCGTGCTTCGGTGCTGACGAAGGCATCACAGCCCACGAGGAGCCATACGATCGCCACTCCGGCGCCGATCCTGAGACCACTGTTGAGATTCATCGCCCGATCCTTGTGTCTGGAACCCATGCAACCGACTGTGACGAGAGCAGCTCGCCTGCTTCATCGAGGGCTGCCCGTGCGGCAGCGCAATCTTCTTGACATTGCACACGCAGCGCCACGACACGGGACTCAATTGGCGCAAACAGACGCGCAACACCGTACCACAGCTGCGAAGCGGCCGGCCGCGCGAAGCGCCGCCCGCCGATCTGCCAGTGCGCGCGGACCACGAAGACGGCCGCGCCGGTCTGCAATTCCCACTCCCGCCAGGGGCCATTGGCGCTGCCGACCCTGCGTTCATCGACGAGCTCGATCCGCTCATCGCCGAACAGCGAGGTGCCGCCGCCCACCAGCTCCGCCCCCTGCTGCTGCCGGGCATAGGCCGCCTGGAACACCTCCACCGGCTCGCCCGCCGGCACCTGCAGCACGTGGAAACCGGATGACGAGGCGCCGGGATAGACCGGCTGCCAGCCGCTCGGCGAGCGCGGCGGCGCTGCATCGGTCATCGCCACCGGGAATGCGTCGGCGGGTGCCCCGTCATGCCCCAGCACAGCGCGCCACGCCAGCAGCGGGAAGATCGCGGCCACCAGCACGGTGACCCCTGCGGCCATCGCGGCGCGCGGCAGCGGGACGCCGGCCTGTGCGCGCGCCGTGTTGGCCGGCGCACCCGCCGGGCCGGCGCGGCGGTTGGCGATCCAGAAGAACAGCATCAGCACGCCGGCGAACACGAACCACCCGAAGCGGTAGTGGTCCACGCGCACCAGGTAGTGCTGCATGTCGGTGACATAGCCGGCGACGATGATGGTGAACACGCGCAGCCAGTTGGCCACCACCGACAGCACGGCGATCAGCGCCACCCATTCGATGCGCCGGCGCAGCGTGTCGCGGCCGATCTCGCCATACAGCACGGCCACGGCGAGGCCGACGACGAAGAAATGCAGTCCGCTGCAGCCGTCGGCAATCTCGAACATGCCGGCCGGCACCTGCACGAAGTTGCCGTTCACATAGGCGGTGATGCCGGTCATCCACACCAGTGCGGTGTTCACCCACACGGTCATCTGCAGCAGGATGAAGTTGCCGCTGGACCACAGCGGCAGCGCGAACACGAAGAAGCCGATCGGAAGGAGCAGGCTGCGGGCGGCGCGCGCGCCGGTGACCGCGGCAATGGCGAGCCAGGTGATGACCGGCAGCATCAGCAGGTGGAGGTCCTGCACGCCGGCGGTCAGCGCAATCGCCCAGACGGCTGTTGCCAGCGCCAGGGGCACGAGCAGCATCGGCGCCGGCGCCGGGCGAGCGGCCAGCACCTCCGGCAGCGCGCGCCACACCAGCCATGCGCAGATGCCCAGCACCAGGTAGCCATGCGTGTAGGCACGGTCGTCGGTGTCCGTCCACAGCGCATGCAGCGCGCCGAAGCCGGGGCTGAGCAGCACCAGCACCGCGGCCAGCACCGCGAGCACGATGGCCCGCATGCCGGCGTCACCCAAGTGGCGGACCTCAGTTGGCAAGGCCGCCCCGCTCCATCAGGTCATAGAGGGTGGGACGCGACACGCCCAGCAGTTCCGCGGCGCGCGAGACATTGCCGTCGGCCAGCGTCAGCGCGCGGCGCACCGCTTCGCTTTCGGCGCGCGTGCGCACCTCGCGCAGGTTCAGGAACGGCGGCGTATCGTCCGCCGCCTCCGCGGGTTCCTCGAGGCCGAGGTCTGTCGCGGTCACAAGGTCGCCCTCGGCGAGGATGACCGCGCGGTTCACGCGGTTCTCCAGTTCGCGCACATTGCCGGGCCATTTGTGTTGCTGCAGCGCGCGCGAGGCCGAGGGTGCGAAACGCAGCTTGCCACGGCCATGGCGCTCTCCGGCGGTGCGCAGGAACACCTGCGCGATCACCAGCACGTCGCCGGAACGGTCGCGCAGCGGCGGGATGGCAACGGCCACCTCGCAGATGCGGTACATCAGGTCCTCGCGGAAGGTGCCATTCCGCACGGCGGCATCGAGGTCGACGTTGGTCGCGGCGACGATGCGCACATCCACCGGGATGGTCGTGCGCCCACCGAGCCGCTCGATCACGCGCTCCTGCAGGAACCGCAGCATCTTGGCCTGCAGGTTCATCGGCATGTCGCCGATCTCGTCGAGGAACAGCGTGCCGCCGTTGGCGCCTTCGATCTTGCCGATGGTCTGCTTCACCGCGCCGGTGAATGCGCCACGTTCATAGCCGAACAGCTCGCTCTCGAGCAGGTTCTCTGGAATGGCCGCGCAGTTGAGGGCGACCATCGGCTTGTCGGCCCGGTTGCTGAGCTGGTGCAGCGCGGCCGCCAGTCGCTCCTTGCCCGTGCCACTCTCGCCGAGCAGCAGCACGGTGGCCTGGGTCGGCGCCAGCTTGCGGATCATCGAGGTCACCCGCACCATCGCCTGGCTGGTGGCGATCACGCCTGGCAGCGCGGCCGAATCGGAGGCGACGCGCAGCCGCTCGTTCTCCAGTTCCAGTTCGTGGATGCGGGCCGCCCGCGCGATGATCACGCGCAGCACATCCGGGTCGGTGGGCTTCTGGCAGAAGTCGAATGCGCCCTCGCGGATGGCGCGCAGCGCGTGCTCACGGCCCTCGCGCCCGGTCATCACGACGATCTTGCTCGCGGGCAGCATCTCGTGCAGCGCGCCGATGCAGGCGAAGCCTTCCTCGACGCCCTCGGCATCCGGCGGCAGGCCCAGGTCCTGCAGCACCACCTGCGGCCGGAAGCGCAGCGCGGCGACCAGCGCCTCTTCGCGGCTGGAGGCGAACTGCACCTCGTGGTCATCGGTGAACGCCCACTTCAGCTGGCGCTGCAGCCCGGGGTCGTCCTCGACGATGAGCAGGCGGATGGAATCTGGCATCGGGATGGCTTCAGGTCACCAGGGCCGGCGCCGGGGGCAGCAGCACGCGCATGCGGCAGCCCTGGCCGGGGGCCGTGTCAACGAGGATGTCGCCCCCGAGCTTGCGCACGATGTCCCGTGCCTCATATGCGCCCAGCCCCATGCCTTGCTCGCCCTTCGTGGATTCAAACGGTTTGAACAGCCGGGTCCGTGCGAACTCCGGGTCCATGCCCGCGCCAGTATCTGCGATCTCGATTTCGACGCGTTGTGACGCGCGTCCTACCTTTAACGTAATGTTGCCGTCTGCCGGCGTTGCGTCCTGCGCATTGCGTACCAGATGCTCCAGCGCCTGCAGCAGGCGCTCGCGCACGGCCATGACCTCGCCGGGTTCCTGCTGCACCTCCAGCACCGGCACCGGGCTGCCGCGGCTGGTCCGCAGCACCACCTCGCGCAGCAGTCCTGCGATGTCCACGCGCCGCTCCTGTTCGGTGACCTCGCCCTGGCGCAGGGTCTCCATCAGCGCGTTCATGCGCTGCACCGAGCTTTCGATGGTGACGATGGCATCGTCGATGAATTCCGGGTTGTGGCGGTGCCTGGCCGCGTTCTTCACCACCAGCGCGAGTTGTGCCACCAGGTGACGCAGGTCGTGCATCACGAAGGCGGACAACCGGTTCAGCGCCTCGAACTGGTGCATCTCCGCGAGCTTGGCGGCCGCCTTCTCCAGCGCGATGTAGCCGGCCACCTGTCGCGCGGCGACGCGCAGCAGGTCGCGCTGCTCCCACCCCAACGGGGTCGGCGTCATCGGCTGACCGATGACGAGGAACCCGGCCAGGCCGACATCGCGCACCAGCGGGACCACCAGCCAGGCCGTCGTCTGTTCCACCAGCCAGGCCGGCGCCGGATGCTGCGGGCCACGCTGGTGGCGCGCCCGAGGCGCACCACCGACGGTGCGGTCTTCATCCAGGTCGTGGATCCATGTCAGCTCGCCCAGCTCGACGAAGAACGGATCGTCCGGCACGCGCGAGGGCGCGCTGAACGGCAGGTTGCTGCTGGCGCGGCCATAACTGCCGTCTTCGTCGCGCACCCAGAGCGCCCCGAAACCGCTGTTCACGAACGACGCCATGACACGTGTCGCGCGGTCATGCACCGGCACGTCGCTGCTCTCCGCCAGCGCCGCGGTGAGCTTCAGCCATTCGTCCCGGTAGTCATAGCCGTAGCGCGCCAGTCGCTTGGCCAGCGTGACGCGCAGCCAGGCGCGGAACTGGTCGGAGAAGACCGCCACCGCCAGCGATGCCACCGCCAGCGCGGAGAACACCGCCGCCACCAGCGGAAACGCGATGGTTCGCCCCGACGTGAGCCACCAGCTGGCCGCGCTCATCAGCAGCACATACAGCCCCGTCAGGGCCAGCGTGGTGTTGAAGAAGAACACGCGTTCGCTGCGGAACGGCTCGCCGCCAAAATTGCGCAGCCGGTACAGGGCGAGGCCGAGCAGGCCCGCCACCAGCAGGTTCATCACACCGCGGAACACCCACAGCAGCGGATCGATGCGGCCAAGCAGCAACGTGGTGGACCACACGGCCAGCTCCGTCGCGAACAGCAGGCCAGTGCCCAGCCAGATGTGCTTCAGGTGCCAGCGCGCGTCCTCGCGCGCATTGCGGGCGAACTGCTCCACGACGACCAGACCGGCGATGGAGGTCAGAAGCCCGCCCCACCGCTGCAGTTCCAGCCGCAGCACCAGCGTCGCGGCCGTCCTCACCAGCAGCACGAAGATCAGGGCCAGGGCCAGCGCGGTGACCCCGACCACCAGCCACCGGCGCGTGCTGCGCGAGATGCCCAGCAACAGCGAGCCGCCGAGCAATGCGATCCAGGCCAGCCCGCGCACCAGGTCGAGGCCCACCAGGACGCTGGTAGGCAGCAGGATCCACACGCCGTTGACCAGGACAGCGCCCGCCCACACCGCCTGCAGCAGGCACGCCAGCGGCAGCAGCAGGCCGAGCGTGCGATTGCGCCACTGCGTCAGGGCGAAGACACCCAGCGCGAGGAACCCGACCGCGCAAGCCGCGAAACATGCAGCCAGCAGCGCGGTCATTCAGATTGCCTGGGCGGGCGGCGCGCACGCGTCGCCCCGTGGGGGGCCATGGCCAGCACTCGCATCGGGTCGTTCTATTTATTCGGATGCCGGGAGGGAGCCGGCCGCAACGCAGCCGGGTGCCCGCAACCGACCAGGCGGTTGGCGGCGACCCCGAGGGTAGACGCCGCGGATCAGGGAGGCAAGCCGCGGGCATGCTGCACCGCGGGCGCGCGGCAGGGGGCGCCGCAACTTTGGCGCCGCGGGTCGGCGGCGCCGTCGGGCCCGGGGCCCGGACCGTC
>CAZWDR010000005.1:35855-37624 GCA_964632365.1 uncultured Steroidobacteraceae bacterium | reverse complement strand
CGGTCGCGACGGCGCCTACCCGTGCCGCAAACGGCGCCTGCGCGTGCCGCAAACGGCGGCGCCTGCGCGATCGCGACGGCGCCTACCCGTGCCGCAACGGCGCTTGCCCGCGCGCTCGCACGTGCAGCGACGGCGCGCCCACGGCGCCGCGACAGTGCCCACCGGACGATCGCTGGCAAAACGGGCGGCAAAAGGCAGAGAAAGTCCGCCGCGGTTTTCCCTGGGCGCGCTCATCTCCTGCCAGCCCAGATGCCACACCCCTTTAGCGCTCCAACAGGCACGTCGGCCGCAACCGAGACGAAATGCGATAGCCGAAGCCGTAGGACCAACGCGTACGGCGCCGACGGGCGGCATCTGCGTCACCCCTAGAACCTTGGGGCGGTGCGGGCGCATTTTTCCCTTATTTTCCTGCACATCCGGCGTGCTGCGTCGACCCTTGACATTCCGGCACGCCGCGGCTCGCTAGCCCGATTTGCGGTTTGTCTGACAGACAACTGCTCACTTTGTTGTCGGCGCATCGCTACAGGTTGGTCGGAATATGTTTAGCCAATAAGGTCCCCCCGGATTTTTTGAGCGCTGCTTCAGGGGGATTGAAAATAAACACGCTGCGAACCCGATGGGTGTGGATGCTGGCTGCCTGCATGTTTTTGCCGTTCAGCGAAGCGTTCGCCCAGTCAAACCGCGCCCCGGTGATCCGGGGAGCTCCTGCAACTTCGATTGAGGCGGACAAAAGCTATAGCTTCCAGCCCCAGGCCAGCGATCCGGAGGGCAAACGCCTGACCTTCTCGATCAAGAACAAACCATCCTGGGCGAGCTTCAGCACCTCGACCGGGAAGTTGTCGGGCAAGCCCGGCACCTCGCATGTGGGAAAGACCTCGAAGATCGCGATCACGGTGAGCGACGGCAAGCTGAAGGCGGCGCTGCCGGGATTCACGATCAACGTCAAGAAACCGAAGAACCAGCCACCGAAAGTTTCCGGCAAACCCGCGACCCAGGCCACCGTCGGCAAGGCATACCGCTTCAAGCCGACCGGCTCCGACCCTGAAAAGCAGAAGATCACCTGGTCGATCTCCGGCAAGCCGTCGGGATCGAAGTTCGACGTGAAGACGGGCCAGCTGGACTGGACGCCGACCTCAACGGGCACCGCGGCGAAGATCGTTATCCGCGCCACCGATACGCAAGGCGCGTCCACCGCATTGCCGGCGTTCTCGATCAAGGTCGCCTCCTCCACCGCGAAGACGACGGCCAGTGCCAAGAGCAGCGCGACGGCTGCACTGTCGTGGTCGACGCCCGCGCATTACGCCAACGGTGACCCGCTGCCACAGTCGAAGCTGGCGGGATTCCGCATCTATTCGGGCAGCAGTTCCGGATCTCTGAAGCGCATTGCCGAGGTCGATGGCCGCACCACGAATCTCACGGTGAACAACCTCGGCAAGGGGACGCACTATTTCGCGGTGACTGCGCTGATCGCGGACGGTAGCGAGAGTCCGTATTCCGCAATCGTCAGCAAGAAGGTTCCCTAGACCGCAAGTCGCAAGAACGCGTCAGGAACGCGGCCGGCGGCCGCCACGCACAGCGCCGCCGCCACGCTTCGCAACCCGCCACGCCAGCACCGCGCTGGCCGCCAGCAACAGCAGGCCGCCCGCGCCCGCGCCCGGGGCGTCGTCGACGGCTCCGGCCAGGATCCCGATGCTGGCCAGCCCGGCGCCGACGACGCAGAGCGCCGAGGCCTGCAGCAGGCGGATGCCCGGCCGCGCCGCGCGGGCCGC
>CAZWDR010000005.1:0-35755 GCA_964632365.1 uncultured Steroidobacteraceae bacterium | reverse complement strand
CGCAGAGCGCCGAGGCCTGCAGCAGGCGGATGCCCGGCCGCGCCGCGCGGGCCGCCGTCGCACCACCCGCCGGCGCGCGGCGGCGACCATCCTCGGCCACCACCCAGAACAGCACCGCGGCGCCCAGGAACAGCAGCATGAACAGTGCATTCGGCGCCCACAGGTCGATGACCCCGTGGCGCAGCGGCTTCCAGTTGCGCGCCGCGGCGATCGACGTCAGCGCCGCGTGAGTCGAGGCCATCAGCAGCAGCGTCCATGCCATTCCGCCCGCGCGCAGTCGTGACACCGTGGCGCCGGCGATCCCCAGTGCCACCACGACCAACAGCCATGCATTGACCAGGCCGGATTCTCCGCCCAGCAGCCCCACGGCGAGGTTCGCCCAGGTCATCAGCAACGCGGTGAGCAATGCCAGGACCATCGCGCCACGGTACATGGCCGAGGCGCCGCTTCGCGCGACCCACTCCACCGCGGCGCTGGTGCCAAAGATCAAGGCGCCCATGATCACGAAGTCCGTCACATCCCAGACGACCTCGTCGCTGAACTGCATTGCGGTGAATGGAATCGCCAGCAACGCCAGCGTGAGGGCTGCCGGGATGGCGCCGCGGGGCATCGAAATGCGAGCGGGCGTGGACGGATGCATGCAGGTCTCCAGTGGCTTTGCCGTGCCTGCACTGTGCTGGCGGCGCGGCTCGGCGAATGTGGAGATTGCGTGCAGATCGCGTGGACCTGCACGCGGGCATGGCGATGACGGTCCGTCGAGGTCGTGCTCGCCGGCGCCTTACACGCCAGCGCCGGCCGGAGCCGCCTGGTGCACCGCCGGTCCGGGCTCCGCACGTCCCTCTGCCAGGTAATGACAGGTGCGCCAGATGTGGCTGCCCAGGCGGTCCAGCGCGCGGAAGGCGTCCGTGCGCCGCAATGCATTGGCCGGACCCTCCGGCTGCATCGCGGCCTCGTGCAGCAGCGCATGCCGGATCTCCCGTGAACGCTCCGACAGTTCCTTCGCGTTGGCCTCCATCTGCGCCAGCTTCGCGCGCAGATCGCGCTGCCCCAGGCCCTGCCGCGCCAGCTCCACGATCTGCCCGCTGTTCAGCGCCGCCCAGCGGAACGTTTCGTCGTCCAGGTCGATGCGGGCGTCGGCCAGGATCTGCAGACGGGTGCGCAGGCGCATCAGGTGGTCCACGGCGTGGAGCTGCGCGACCCGCTGCGTGCCGCTGGCGTCGCCCGGCTTCAGCTCGATGCGGCTGATGAAATCATAGGCATCGTCGAGCACCGGCTCGGCCTGCTGGAGCTGCGCGTCATAGGCACCTGTGTTGTTGCCATGGAGCATGCCGTCGTACACATCGAGCAGCCGCAGGGTGACCTGCTCGAGCGCCCGCTGCGAGGCCTCCAGCGCCACCGACGGAATCGACAGCAGCGACGCATCGAGCCGCTGCTCGATCAGCTCGCCGCTCTCTGGCAGCAGGCGCTCGACGAACCGCGCGAACTGCGGCACGAACGGCAGCACCAGCACGACGCCGACGGCGATGAACAGTGTATGGAACGCTGCAAGGCTGGTGGCGCCGGCGTCGAGGCCCACGTGTTCGCCGAGCCAGCCGATCATGCGCAGGAACACCGGCAGCAGCAGGATGGCCAGCGCGCCGGCCGCGGCATTGAACAGCACATACGCCAGCGCCGTGCGCTTGGCATAGATGGTGCTGCCGATGGCCACCAGCGCCCCGGTGAGCGTGGTGCCGATCGCCGCGCCCACCACCAGCGCCGCCGCCTGCTCGAAATTGATCGCCGCCGTGTGCAGCGCCGTCAGCGTCGTGGCGATCGCAGCGGTCGAGGATTGCAGCACGGCCGTGAGCACCAGCCCGATCAGCATCGCGGTGACCAGCGCCACGAAGCCGCCGGCCGGCAACGCCGCCAGATCGAAGATCTCGGAAAGCCCGCGCATGCCCTCCTGCAGCGTGTCGAGGCCGAGGAACAGCATGCCGAAACCGGCCATCGCCAATCCCAGCTCGCTCAGGCCGCCGCGCGTCAGCAACTTCAGCAACGCGCCCAGCCCGATCAGCGGCAGCGTGTAGAAGCCCAGGTTCACCTTCAGGCCGAGGCTCGCGACGATCCATCCAGTGGCGGTGTTGCCCAGGCTCGCGCCGATCAGCACGCCAATCGCCTGCGAGAACGTGATCAGGCCGGCGCTGACGAACCCGATCAGCGTCACGGTGGTCGCGGTCGAGGACTGCACCGCCATCGTGGCCAGCGTGCCGGACAGGAACGCCTTCGCCGGCGTGCCGGTGAAACGCGCCAGCCCGCGCTTCATTGCGGCGCCGCCAAAAGCCACCAGGCCCTGCGACAGCAGCATCATGCCGATCAGGAACAGGCCCAGCCCGCCGACGAACGGAAAGAGGATCTGGTTCGTGCTCACGGAGCCGCGTCATCCTCCATCACGCGGCGCCAGCCCTCCGGTCCCAGCGCCTGCAGCGTCTGCTTGTTGCGCTCGAAGATCTCCGCCGCATCCGGGAAGGCATCCATGGCCTTCTCGATGCTGGCCTCGCGCAGCAGATGCAGCGTGGGCCACGGCGAGCGATTCGTGTAGTTCGTGATGTCGTCGGGCGCGGCATCGGCGAACTGGTACTGCGGATGGAAGCTCGCCACCTGCAGGATGCCCTCGAGTTCCAGGTCCTCCACCAATGCCTCGGCGACGCCGAGGAAGTCGTTGTAGTCCAGGAAATCCGCGAGCAGGTGCGGATGGATCAGCAATGTGGTCTCGCACTGCGCCGGATCCGCATCGGCCAGGAACAGCAGCTCGCGTTGCAGGTCCGCGAGCAATGCCTCCTCGCTGGTGGCCTCGCTGACCACATAACGGATGCGGTTGCGCGCATGTTCCGCCTTCGCGAACGGACACAGGTTCAGGCCAATGACGGCGCGCTCCAGCCAGAGGCGCGTCGCGGTGACGACGGGATCGGAAGCTTCGGTGCTCATTCCCCGCAGTATGCCTGCGGCCGCGTCCAGCGGTGCCGGCGCAGCGCGCACCGCGTTGCCGGACGGCAGCCACGCCAGCCCACGGACCGATGCCGTATCCTGCCGGCGATGCAGGACCACGAAGACTTCGATGCGCGCGACGGGGAAGCCGAACCGGTGGAGGTGCCGTGGACCGCGCTGTCGGCGGAAGCCCTGGGCGGCGTCATCGACTCGTTCGTGCTGCGCGAGGGCACCGACTACGGCGCCCACGAGCTCGCGCATGAAGAGAAAGTGGCGCGGGTCATGGCCGGATTGCAGCGCGGGGACGTGCGCATCCTGTTCGACCCGAAGACCTCCAGCGTGACGCTGGTCGAGGCGGTGCGGCGTCCGCGAAAGCAACAGTGATGGATGGCGGAAGGGGTGGGATTCGAACCCACGGTGGGCGTTGACCCACGCTAGTTTTCAAGACTAGAGCCTTAAACCACTCGGCCACCCTTCCGTGGCCGGGGATTCTAGCAAATGGGCGCCACCCTCTTTCGAGGATGGCGCCCCCGTCACCGTCGTCAGCCCGCGGCCTTCAGCGCCTCGCGGGCCGCCTTCGCATCCACCGGACGGATGTCGGTGATGCGGCACCGCTGGCCCTGGAAGCCGTCGTTGAACCGCACATAGTCAAACCCCGTCTGCACGCGGTTGCCCAGCGAGGTCGTCAGCGCGATGGAGTTGGCGAACTCCAGGTTGAGGCAGCTGTGATCCACCGACAGCAGCCAGGTATCGCGCACCCCGGTGCGCACCACCAGCTCGTGGGCCGAAATGGAGTTCCAGCTGTTCACATGACCCATCAGCCGGAAGCTCTCCACCGGTTCACCCGCGTGGTTCAGGTAGGTCTGGACTTTGGCCGCAGTCTCGGCCTCGGCCTTGCCGGGCACGCTGGCGCAGGCCGACAGCAGCAATGCGCCGGTCGCAGCCAGGGTGATGCCCAATCGCTTCAACATGATGCACCTCCGCATGAATCGACATGCCGCGCGGAGAAAACGCGCTGGGGCGGGACGCCGCGAGGCTCTGATGAAAAGTTGGACAACCGGCCGGACGGACGGTTGCCCCAGGAACATTAAAGGTCTGTCAGCTCCTCACCGGCACGCGCGGCGCCCGGTGCGGTATGACTGCAAGACTAGTTGTGGGGACCTGAACGCAAAATGAAAGGCCGCCGGGAAAAGCTCCCGACGGCCTTCGCTGGATCACCCGGCCTTGTGCGACGGATCAGGCGCCGCCGTGGTAGCCGCCGTGGAAGGTGGAATACACCTTCTCCTGCGTGGTGATGAACTCCAGCAGCGCCGGCCGGCCATCCTTGGTGGCCTGGATGCCGCGACGCAGGGCATCGCCGATCTGCGCCGGATCGGTGATGCGCTCGCCATAGCCGCCCAGCGCGGTGGCGAAGTCGGCGTAGTTGCCGGAGATGTCGGTGGACTTGAAGCGCGCGCGCGACGACTTCATCACCGGGAACTCCATCGCCATCGAGAAGTTGTTGAACAGGATCGACAGGATCGGGATGTCGCAGCGGACGCAGGTCTCGAAGTCCATGCCGGTCATGCCGATGGCCGCATCGCCCCAGAAGTTCACGCACACGCGCTCGGGATTCGCGAGCTTCGCGCCCATCGCCAGCGCCAGGCCATAGCCCAGGTGCGTGGACTTGCCCCAGCCGATGTACGACAGCGGCGTGACCGACTTCCAGAACGGCGACAGCTCGTCGCGCGGGCTGCCGGCATCATGCGTGACGGTGGTGTTGGCCACGTCGGTGATGTGCATGAAGTCCCAGATCACGCGGTAGGGCGAGATCGGCGCGTCCTGGCTCGTCAGGCGCGGCATCCAGGTCTTCCACCACGGCTCGTTGAGCTCCGCGATGCGCGACTGCACCTTCGACGTGAGGCCGCGCGGCTTCTTGATGCGCGCCTTCAGGGCCTCGTGCAGCATGCCCAGCGCCAGCTTCGAATCACCCAGCAGCGCGTGATCGGCCGGGATGTTCTTGTCGATGTCCAGCGGCTCGTTGGTGTTGTGGATGAAGGTCTTGTCCTTGACCGGGAACTTGATGCCGAAGCTGGTGGCGCTGAAGCTCGCGCCGGCGCCGAACACCACGTCGGACTCGGCCACGTGCGCCGCCAGCGCGCGCGACATCGCCACGCCGCCCGCGCCCAGCGACAGCGCATGGGTCTCGGGGAACGCGCTCTTGCCTTCGAGGCTGGTGCTCACCGGCGCCTCGAGCAGCTCGGCCACGGCCTTCAGCTCGTCCCACGCCTTCGCGTAGTGCACGCCCTGGCCGGCATAGATCAGCGGCATCTTCGCGTTCACCAGCGCTTCGGCGGCGGCGTCGACGGCGGCCGGATCCGGCGCGCTGCGCACTCGGCGCGAGGGCTTGTAGTCGATCGAACCGGGGACTTCCTGGTCCCACATGTCGTGCGGGATCTCGAGCATCACTGGGCCGGGACGGCCATTGCGCGCGAAGTTGAACGCGCGGCGCAGCGCCGGCACCAGCTGCTCCACCGTCGTGATCGTCTCGACGTGCTTGGTGACGTGCTGGAAGTTCAGCGAGCAGTTGAAGTTCGGCTTCACGAACAGGTTGGCGCGCACATAGCCGCCCGGAATCACCACCAGCGGCACAGCTTCGGAATAAGCCTGCGCCACCGCGCCGAAGGCGTTCTCGATGCCCGGGCCCATCTGGCAGCAGAACACGCCCACCTTGTCGCCGGAGCTCATGCGGCTGATGCAGTCGGCCATGTGCACGCCGACGCGCTCCTGGCGCACCACGATCGGGCGGATGTCGGCCTCGGCGGCCGATTCGGTGAGGGGATTCAGCGGGTAGGTGAGCAGCACCTCCACGCCTTCACGCCGGAGGATCTCTGCGGTGACTTGGGCAACATTCATGGGCAAATCCTGGGTCTGACTGGGGGTGCCGCACCGCTGTCACCGGACGCTGGAAGCTGCCTGCCTCCGGCATGTAAACCGGGGTGCGCGAGCGGAAAAAGCCGCGCATAAATACCCGTTTATGTCCCGCGATACAAACCCTTTTTGGCCCTGCGCGGGCAGAAGGCGCCGATGCGAAGAGAGGCCCTTCGCGGGCCCCTCTTCGTGTCCGCATCACCTGGCGCGGAATCAGCCTTCGCGCGGGCGCTCCGAACCACCCGTGTAGCCGCCGCGCAGCGGACGCGAATAGACCTTGTCCTGCGTGGTTATGAACTCCAGCAGCACGGCCTTGCCTTCCTTGGTGGCGTTGATGCCGTTGGCCAGCGCATGAGCGATCTGCCCCGGCTCGGTCACGCGTTCGGAATAGCCGCCGAAGGCCTGCGCGAACTCGTGGTAATTGCCGCTGATGTCGGTGGTGCCGTACTTGTGGCGCGAGAGTTCCATCGCCTCGAACTCCATCGCCATCGAGAAGTTGTTGAACAGGATCGACATGATCGGGATCTTGCAGCGCACGCAGGTCTCGAAGTCCATGCCGGTCATGCCGAAGGCCGCATCGCCCCACACGTTCACGCACAGCGCATCGGGACGGGCCAGCTTGGCGCCCATCGCAAGGCCCAGGCCGTAGCCCAGCTGCGTGCTCTTGCCCCAGCCGATGTACGACAGCGGCGTGGTGGACTTCCAGAACGGCGAGAGTTCATCGCGCGGGCTGCCCGCATCGTGCGTGATGATGGTGTTGCCCACATCGGCGATGTGCATGAGGTCCCAGATCACCCGATAGGGCGACAGCGGATTCGACTCGCTGGTCAGCCGCGGCATCCATTCGGCCATCCACGGGTCGTTGGCCTTCTTGATGTCGGCCTGCACCTGGCGCGTGAGCCCGCGGGGTTTCTTCAGCCGGTCGCGCAGCGCCTCGTGCAGCATGCCCAGCGCGAGCTTCGAATCGCCCAGCAGCGCATGCGTCGCCGGGATGTTCTTGTTCAGGTCGTATTCGTGGTTGGTGTTGTGGACGAAGCGCTTGTTCTCGGTGGGGAAGCGGATGCCGAAGCCGGTGGCGGTGAAGCTGGCGCCGGCGCCGAACACCACATCGGACTCGCGCACCCAGGTGGACACCGCGTTCGACATCGTCGGGCCGCCCGAGCCCAGTGCCAGCGCATGCGTCTCGGGAAACGCGCTCTTGCCCTCGAGGCTGGTGCACACCGGCGCCTCGAGCAGCTCGGCCACGGCCTTCAGTTCGTCCCAGGCCTTGGCATAGTGGATGCCCTGGCCGGCATAGATGAGCGGCTTGCGCGCGCTGATCAGCTCGGCGGCGGCACGGTCGACATCGGCCGGGTTGGGGGCGGACAGCACACGCGGCGCCGGCGTGTAATCGAGCGTGCCGGGCACCTCGGTGCGCCACAGGCCGGAGGCGATCTCGACCAGCACTGGACCAGGCCGGCCGTTGCGCGCGATGCTGAATGCGCGCCGCAGCGCCGGCACCACCTGGCTGGCGCTGGTCACCATCTCGGCATGCTTGGTGATGTGCTGGAAATTCAGCGTCGCATTGAACGAGGGCTTCACGAAGGAGCCCGCGCCGCTCGGGAACACCACCAGTGGCACGCCCTCGGACCAGGCCTGCGCCACGGCGCCGAATGCATTCTCGATGCCGGGACCTTCCTGGCACGCGAACACGCCCACCTCGTCACCGGAGGTGAGGCGCGAGATGGCATCGGCCATGTGCACGCCGACGCGTTCCTGGCGCACGACGATGGGGCGGATGTTGGCCTCGGCGGCGAACTCCGTGAGGGAGTTGAGGGGATAGGTCAGCAGGACGGAGACGCCCTCACGCTTCATGACCTCAGCGACGATCTGGCCGACTTGCATGTGAATCCCCCGCGATTTCTGATGGGCCGCATTTTATAAGGCGGCAGACCGCCATGAATACCTGTTCCCCTGCCGCGGCACAACGTTGGTGACCCGCATTGCCTGCTTCGACAGGCGAATGTGGTGTTGCTGCCCCTCTTTCCGCCCGGCGCGGGCTTGGCGCGGCCAACCCGATCCTGCGACACTCCCGCCCCAGTCACGGGTGGGAGCACAACAAGAATGATTGCAAAGCTTGTGGGATGGGGGCTGGCCGTCATCGGCGGCTTCGCGATGGCCGGCATCGCCCTCCAGCGGGATGAACCCATCAACTCATTGTGGATCGTCACCGCCGCGATCTGCGTCTACGTGCTGGGTTACCGCTTCTACGCGAAGTGGATCGAGACCCGTGTCTATGTCGTGGACCGCACCCGCGCCACGCCGGCCGAGCGCCTGAACAACGGCCGCGACTTCATCCCCACGCATCGCTGGGTGCTGTTCGGCCACCACTTCGCCGCGATCGCCGGCGCCGGTCCGCTGGTCGGGCCAACGCTGGCCATGCAGTTCGGCTACCTGCCCGGCACCTTGTGGCTGCTGGTGGGCGCGGTGGTCGGCGGCTGCGTGCAGGACATGACCATCCTGTTCCTGTCGACCCGCCGCAACGGCAAGAGCCTGGGCCAGATGGCGCGCGACGAGCTGGGCCGGGTCGGTGGCATCGCCGCCACCATCGGCACGCTGGCCATCGTGGTCATCATCATCGCGGTGCTGGGTCTGGTGGTGGTCAAGGCCATGCAGCACAGCCCATGGGCCACGTTCACCGTGTTCGCGACGATCCCGATCGCGATCCTGGTCGGCTTCTACATGCGCAACTGGCGGCCGGGCAAGGTGCTCGAAGGCTCGCTGATCGGACTTGCGCTGCTGCTGTTCGCGGTGGCCGGCGGCGGCTGGATCAGCGACAGCGCGACCCTCGCCCCGATGTTCAACTGGGATGGCGTGTCGCTGGCCGGCTTCGTGATCGGCTACGGCTGGATCGCGGCCATCCTGCCGGTGTGGGTGCTGCTGGCGCCGCGCGACTACATCTCGACCTTCCTGAAGATCGCGGTGGTGGTGCTGCTGGCGGTGGCCATCGTCTTCACCGCGCCGATGATCAAGATGCCGGCGGTGACGCAGTTCGTCGATGGCACCGGTCCGATCTTCGCCGGCAAGGTGTTCCCGTTCGTGTTCATCACCATCGCCTGTGGCGCGCTGTCGGGCTTCCACGCGCTGGTGTCCAGCGGCACCACGCCGAAGATGGTGGCCAACGAGGGCGATGTGCGGCTGGCCGGCTACGGCAGCATGGCCATCGAGGCCTTCGTCGGCATCATGGCGGTCATCGCCGCCACGCTGCTCGACCCGGGCGTGTTCTTCGCGATCAACACCGGCCTCGGGGCCGTGGGCGGCACGCCCGAGGCGGCCGTGGCGACGATCACCAGCTGGGGCTTCCCGGTGACCGTGGAGCAGATGGATGGCCTCGCCGCATCGATGGGCGAGAGCACGCTGTTCGCGCGCACCGGCGGCGCGCCATCACTGGCCGTGGGCATGGCGAGCATCTTCAGCTCGGCGTTCGGGCAGGGGCTGGTGGCCATCTGGTACCACTTCGCGATCATGTTCGAGGCGATCTTCATCCTCACCACCGTGGACGCCGGCACCCGTGCCGCGCGCTTCCTGCTGCAGGACACCCTCGGCCAGATCTACGAGCCGCTGGGCCGCACCTCGTGGTATCCCTCGGTGCTGATCTCCTCGTCGCTGATCGTGGCCGGCTGGGGATATTTCCTCTATGTCGGCGTGGTCGATCCCAACGGCGGCATCAACATCCTCTGGCCGCTGTTCGGCATCGCCAACCAGATGCTGGCGGCCATCGCGCTGTCGGTGGCCTGCGGCCTGCTGATCAAGACCGGCAAGCTGCGCTATGTGTGGGTGACCGGCGTCCCGCTGGTGTGGATCGCCATCGTCACCACCACCGCGGCGCTGCAGAAGATCTTCAGCGCCGATCCGAAGCTGGGCTTCTTCGCCGGCGCGGATGCCCTGTCGACGCAGCTGCTTAACGGGGAACTGGCCGCCGACCGCGCGGCGGTGGCACCCACGCTGATCTTCAACCAGCGCCTGGATGGCTGGCTGACGGTGCTGTTCCTGATCATCATGTGGATCGTGATCATCGAGATGGTGCGCATCAGCGCGCGCTTCCTGGCGGGCAAGCCGGTGCCGCCCAGTTCCGAGACGCCCTACGTGCCCACCCAGCTGGACGCGGCGGCGCTGCCCCGCTCGCACTGAGGCATGAGCACCCCGCGCAACACCGTGCGACAGTTCCTCTCCTCGGGGCTGTCGCTGCTGCGCGGGGTGACCGGTGACGATGCCTACGAGAAGTACCTCGCCCACATGCGGGCGCGGGAGCCCGACACCACGCCGATGAGCGAGCGGGAGTTCTTCCGCACGCAGATGGAACAGAAGTGGAGCTGCATCAACGGCTGCTGCTGAGCGGTGTGCTGCTGGCGGCCCTCGGGGCGGCCGGCAGCGTGCCGGCTGCGCAGCCTTCGTCTGCGGCGGCGCAGGGTGCACAGTCCGCGGCGCAGGGAGCGCAGCCCGCGTCCGCCGCGCAGGTGCAGCCGCAGCGGCCGCAGCCGGCGTCTTCCGCCGCGCCGACGCGCCCGGCAACCTCGTTCACGCAGCTGTCGCGCCTGGTGGCCCAGGGCGCGCGCGTCAGCGCGATGGTGTGGGACCTCGAGTCCGATCGCCCGGTCGCGCAGCTCGGCGCCGGCGAGCGCCTGACGCCGGCCTCGCTGAGCAAGATCATCACGGCAGCCGCCGCGCTGCAGGCCTGGCCACCGGATCATCACTTCGACACCGAGCTGCGCGCGGCACGCGCGCCCGTCAACGGCGTGATCGACGGCGACCTGGTGCTGCGTGGCGGCGGGGACTCGACGCTGGACGAGACCACGCTGTGGGGACTTGCCGCCCAGCTGCGCAGCGCCGGCATCACGCAGGTGCGCGGCCGCCTGCTGGTCGAGCGCGCGCCGTTCGGCGATCTGCGTTGCGACACCGTGGACCGCTGCAGCGGCCTGCGCCGCAGCTCGCGCGCCTACAACGCGGCGCCCAGTGCCATCGGCGTCAACTACGGCAGCTGGTGCGTGAAGGTGCGCGCACCGGCCAATGCCACGCGTGCGCAGGTGGGCGGCTGTGCCAGCGGCCCGCTGCCGATTCCGCTGGGCGGCAGCGTGCAGGTGCGCGCCGGCGGCCCGGCCCTGACCGTCGAGCGCAGCACCGATGACGACGGCGACCGCATCCTCGTCGGCGGCAGCATCGCGCCGGGCACCGAGCGCATGGTGCACCGGGCGATGTCCGATCCACCGGCGGGCACGGGCCTGCTGCTGCGCTCGATCCTGCGCCAGGCCGGCGTGGCCGTGGAGGGCAGCGTCGAGACGACGCTGCGCGCCGCCACCGGTCAGGATGACTGGCTCGTCGCCAAGGTGGAGAGCATCCCGGTGCAGGAACAGGTCGGCCGCATGATGCGCTGGTCGAACAACTACATCGCCGATGTGATGACGATGGGCATCGCGCATGCGGCGCGCGGTGCGGCCCCGGCCTCGCTGGCCGACGCCTCGGCGGAACTGGTTGGCCTGGTGGTGCGCGCCGGCGCCGGCAACGCGGATGGCAGCCTCGTGCTCGAAAGCGGCAGCGGGCTGACGACCACGAACCGCATCAGCGCCCAGGACCTCATCGGCGTGCTGCGCGCGGGCTTCCGCGATGCGCGCCGCTTCCCGGCGTTCTACGGCACCTTCGTGGTGCCGCGCGATTCCTCGTTCACCTACCTGCGCCGCGGCGGCGCGGCGTGGCTGGATCGCGTGGCGCTGAAGACCGGCTCGCTGACGCAGCCGGTGTCCGTGTATGGCATCGCCGGCTACCTGCGCAAGAACACCGGCGGATTCATGGCCTTCGCCATCATCGTCAATGGCAGTGCGCGGCTGCCGCAGGTGGCGCAGGACACGGCGCTGTCCGCCGCGCGCGCGGACCTCGAGGCGCTGCTGGCCCTGCACTGACGACGCAGCCGTTCAGGAGCGGAACAGCCGCGGATTGTTCTCGATGAACTTGATGATCCACGGCTCGAAGAACGACTTCGTGCCGCGCGACATGTACCACCAGCCCAGGATGCTCACCGCGCCGGCGCCGATGGCATCCACGATGAGATCCCACATGGTGTCCGTGAGGCCAGACGGGTCGCCCAGCATCGGCTTCTGCATGTTCGTGCCGGCGAGCTGGTCCATCGCGAACTCGAACACCTCCCACAGCGTGCCGGCAGACAGCGCGAACAGGAACGCGAACAGCGCGACGAAGCGCGGCCGCATCGCAAGATCGATGCGGCGGCTCTCGTTGAGCACGTAGACCAGCAGGAACCCGAGGATGCCCAGCAGCAGGCCGGAGCTGCCGTGCAGCGCGATGTCCCACCACCACACGCGCCGGTAATAGTCGCGCACCTCGCCGAGGAACAGCGCCGCGAACGAGAACAGCAGCGCTGCGAGCAGGAACTCGGTGGGGATGTGCACCGGCAGGCGCTCGCGCAGCAGCGTCGGCGCGAGCACCACCAGCATGATCACCAGCACCAGCACGGCGCTCATCCAGTGCCCGTCGCTGGCGAGCACCACCGCGTCGATGGTCATCACCACCGTCACCGCGAGCACGATCCAGCGATGCAGGCGTGCCGCGATGTCCGGTAGCGGGGTGGCCGAGATCATCCCTGCGCCGGCGCTGGCTCAGCGGACCAGCGTCACCGGCACTTCGGCAAGCTGCACCACCTTCATCGCCACGGATCCGAGCAGCAGGCCACCGAGCTTGCCCAGTCCCCGCGTGCCCATGATGATCTCGCCGGCGCGGCTGCGCTTCGCCTCGCGCAGGATGGCGTCGGCCGGCAGGCCGATCACCATGCGGGTGGTGACGGGTGCCTTCGCCCGCCGCGCGACCCGCTGCACCTTGCGGAACACCTCCTCGGACATGCGCTGCTGATGCTGGCGGATGTCCGCGGCGGGCGTGAATCGCCCGGTGGGCATCGGCGCCTGCACGTTCACCGCGATCACCGCGCCCGCGACCCCGGCCTCGGCGCGCCGGCACGCCAGTGCCAGCGCGCGCTGCGACCCGGTCGATCCATCCACGGGCACCAGCACCGGCGCCGCCTTCTTCGCCGCGGCCATCAGGCCAGGCCCCCGTCGCGCACGTTCATGCGTGACATCAGGCGCCCGCCGGCCGCAGCCGCAGCAGGCGCGAATTGGCGCCCTGCTCGGTCAGCACGTAGATGGAGCCGTCGCTGCCCTGCTGCACATCGCGGATGCGCGCTCCCAGGTCAGACAGCAGCCACTCCTCGCCCACGACCTTGTCGCCGTCCATCTGCAGGCGCACCAGCTTCATGCCGCCCAGCGCACCCACCAGGATGCTGCCATCCCACGGGAACAGGTCGCCGCGATAGATGATCATTCCGGACGGGGCGATCACCGGATCCCAGTAGTACAGCGGCTGCTCCATGCCTTCCTGCTGCGTGAGGCCCCCGCCGATCTTCGGGCCCTGGTACTCGACGCCGTAGGTGATCACCGGCCAGCCATAGTTCTTGCCCGGCTCCGGCCGATTCAGCTCGTCGCCGCCGCGCGGGCCATGCTCCACTTCCCACAGCGTGCCGGTGGCCGTGTCGAGCGCGGCCGCCTGGATGTTGCGGTGGCCATAGGACCAGATCTCCGGCTTCGCGCCCTGCTGGTTCATGAACGGGTTGTCCTGCGGCACCGAGCCGTCGGTGTTGATACGCACGATCTTGCCGAAATGGCTGTTGAGGTCCTGCGATTGCACCCGGCTCTCGGGCATCGAACGCTCGCCCAGCGCGAGGAACAGCTTGCCATCGGGCGCGAACACGATGCGCGAGCCGAAGTGCAGCGCCGAGTCGAAGGTCGGCATCTGGCGGAAGATCACCTGCAGGTTCGACAGCGACGCCGTGGCGCCGGACTCGTTCAGCACGGCCTTGGCGAGCGCGGTGCCATTGCCGCCCTGGCGCGGCTCGGCATAGGTGAAGTAGATCGTCTTGTTGGTCGCGAACGCCGGATCGAGCGCCACGTCGAGCAGTCCGCCCTGGCCCTGCGTGAACAGCTGCGGCAGGCCCGTGACCGGCGCGGACAGCGTGCCGTCGGCGGCGACGATGCGCAGCGCGCCGGGGCGTTCGGTGACCAGGTAGCGACCATCTGGCAGCAGCTCGACGGCCCACGGCAGGTTCAGCCCGGTGGCCACTTCCTGCACGTCGAGCCGCACACTGTCGCGGATGCCGGGTGCACGGGTCTGGCCTTCGAACGCCGGCTCGTAGTCGACGCCGTTGCGGTCGCGCGTCTCGAGCGGATCACCGAGTGCAGGGCCTGCATCGGTTGGCGCGGCGGCGCTCGCGGCACCGCCGTCGCTGCCGGCGGAACATCCGGCCAGGCCGGCCAGTGCGATCAGCACCGCGGCGCGGATCATCATCGGTTTGCGCATCATGGCTTCATCCTCGTGTTGTCCGTGATCAGGGGGCCGGAGGGCCTCAGGGCTGGATGCGGTCGGACCCGAACAGCGGCCGCAGGACCTCGGGTATTGTGATCGACCCATCCGCGTTCTGGTAGTTCTCGAGCACCGCGACCAGCGCGCGCCCCACCGCGACGCCCGATCCATTGAGCGTGTGCACCGGTTCGGGCTTGCCGGAGGCCGGATTGCGCCAGCGCGCCTGCATGCGCCGCGCCTGGTAGTCGAGGAAATTGCTGCACGAGGAGATCTCGCGGTAGCACTGCTGACCGGGCAGCCAGACTTCCAGGTCATAGGTGCGGCTGCTGCCGAAGCCGGTGTCGCCGGCGCTCAGCGCCATGACGCGGTATGGCAGGCCCAGCTTCTGCAGGATGGCCTCGGCATGCGCGGTGAGCTGCTCGTGCGCGGCGCGCGAGTGTTCCGGCGCGACGATCTGCACGATCTCGACCTTGTCGAACTGGTGCTGGCGGATCATGCCGCGCGTGTCGCGCCCGGCGGAACCCGCCTCGGAGCGGAAGCACGGCGTATGCGCGACGAGTTTCAGCGGCAGCTCGCGCGCCTCGAGGATCTGCTCGCGCACCAGGTTTGTCACCGGCACTTCGGCAGTGGGGATCAGGTAATGCCCGCCGCCTTCGATGGCGAACAGGTCCTGCTCGAACTTCGGCAGCTGGCCGGTGCCGCGCAGTGCCGCGGGGGACGCAAGGTAGGGAACATAGACCTCGGTGTAACCATGCTCGCGCGTGTGCACCTCGAGCATGAACTGGCCCAGCGCGCGATGCAGCCGCGCGATGCCATCGCGCAGCACCACGAAGCGGCTGCCGGCGATGCGCGCACCGGCTTCGAAATCCATGCCGCGTGACAGCCGCTCGCCCAGTTCCACATGGTCGCGCGGCTTGAAGTCGAATGCGCGCGGCGTGCCCCAGCGGCGCAGCTCCACATTGGCGCTCTCGTCGCGCCCGTCCGGCACTTCATCCTGCAGCAGGTTCGGCAGCCCGAGTTGCAGGGCATCGAGCTCGGACTGCACGGCCTCGATGGCGGCCTCGGCGCTCACCAGCTCGCGCGCCAGCTGCTCACCCCGCGCCAGCAGCGGCGCCACATCCTCGCCGCGACCCTTCGCGATGCCCACCTGCTTCGCCCCCGCATTGCGTTCGGCACGCAGCCGGTCCGCTTCGATCTGCGCGGCCTTGCGCCGCTCCTCGAGCGCTGCGAGCTGCGCGACATCGAGCTGGAAGCCCCGGCGGGCGAGATTCGCGGCGACCTGTTCGGGGGACGCGCGCAGCAGCTTCGGGTCGATCACTTAATCCTTCCTGTCGGTCTGGTTGGCGGTGGAATCCTGCGCGCGGCGCTTCGCCATCGCCTCGGCGATGCGGATCTCGAAGCCACGCTGCACCGGCTCATAATAACGCCGCGCCGGCATCTCATCCGGCAGATACCGCTCGCCTGCGGCATAGGCATCGGGCTCGTCGTGCGCATAACGGTAGCCCTTGCCGTATTCAAGCTCGCGCATCAGCCGTGTCGGCGCATTGCGCAGCCGCAGCGGCACGTCGAGCGAGCCGAACTTCTCCACGTCCTGGCGGGCCGCACCCCAGCCGCGATACAGCGCATTGCTCTTCGCGGCCACCGCGAGGAACACCACGCACTGCGCGAGGGCCAGGTCCCCTTCCGGACTGCCCAGGCGCTCGTAGGCCTGCCAGGCTTCCAGCGCCATCGGCAGCGCGCGTGGATCGGCCAGCCCGATGTCCTCGATGGCCATGCGCGTGATGCGGCGGGCAAGGTAGGCCGGATCGCAGCCACCGTCGAACATGCGGGCCAGCCAGTACAGCGCGGCGTCCGGATCGCTGCCGCGCACGGCCTTGTGCAGCGCCGAGATCTGGTCGTAGAACTGCTCGCCGCCCTTGTCGAAGCGGCGCCGCGTGCCGGCGGCAAGCTCCGCGATCTGACCCGCATCGATGACGCCATCGACGGCGAGGTCCGCGACCGTCTCGAGCAGCCCCAGGGCACGCCGTGCATCCCCATCCGCAGCCGCGACCAGCGCATCGCGCGCGGCATCAGACAACGCGAGATGGCGTTCGCCGAGCCCGCGCTCAGTGTCGGTCAGCGCACGCTGCAGCACTGCCGCGATGTCCGCGTGCTGCAATGGCTTGAGCACATAGACCCGCGCCCGCGACAGCAACGCGCCCACCACCTCGAACGACGGGTTCTCGGTGGTGGCGCCGATGAACACCAGCGTGCCGTCCTCGACGAAGGGCAGGAAGAGGTCCTGCTGCGCCTTGTTGAAGCGGTGCACCTCGTCAAGGAACAGCAGCGTCGCGCGGCCGGCCGCGCGCTCGCGGCGGGCTTCTTCCACCGCGGCGCGGATGTCCTTGACGCCGGCCATCACGGCCGACAGCGCGATGAAGCGTGCATCGATGGCTGCGGCGAACAGGCGGGCCAGCGTGGTCTTGCCGGTGCCGGGCGGGCCCCACAGGATCATCGAATGCATCTGGCCGCGATCCAGCGCGGTGCGCAGCGCGCGGCCCTGGGCCAGCAGGTGCTGCTGCCCGGCGAACTCGTCGACAGTGCGCGGCCGCATGCGATCCGCCAGCGGTCGCAGCGGCGCGTTCACGTCACCGTCTTGCGCCCGACCAGGCGCTCGAGCCAGCTTGCCCAGCGCCCGAGCGGCGTCAGCGCCACGGCCAGCCCGATCGCGATGCCCACGGCGTCGGCATAGACATCGTGCAGGTCGGCCTGCCGCCCGAGCCGCATCGCGCCCTGCGCCAGTTCGATCAGGCCGCCGAAGGCCAGCAGCGCCAGCACCAGCCAGAACAGGTCGCGACGCACGAGGATGCTGCCGAACCAGAAGGCCAGCATCGCGAAGGCCAGCAGATGTTCAGTCTTGTCGGACACGGGCACATCGGGCAGCTTGCGACCCGGCATCAGGCACACCACCGCGATGACCAGCGCGATCGCGACGCCTGCGCCGAACCAGAAACGCCGGTAGCGCAGTTCGGGCAGGACGACTGGATTCAAGGCTGCACCGGTTTTCCGATCAGGTCGACACCCTCGGGCAACGTGAAGCGCACCAGTGATGGATCCACCGCGGCATTTCGCTGCACGGCGCTGAAGCTCAGCGTGGAGCGCATGCCCATCTTGTCGACGATGACCAGCCTCGAGAGCTCGCGGCCGCGAAAGCCGAACGATGCCTCGCGGAAGTCCGATTCGGCCGCCTTCGGCTGCACCTTGACCCAGTCATGGTTGTCGCGCCGTCCGTCGGCGGACACGGTGAATGCGGCGCGCAGGTCGGCGCCGCCGGCCAGCAGCATCGCCGGCGACTGCGCGAGCACCTGCCCCTGCGGCTTCACCGTCGCCTGTTCCAGGTCGTGGTCGAGCTGCCACAGGTTCGTGCCATCGGCGATCATCAGTTCGGCGGGCGCCTCGCCGTCGCCATAGGACTTCTCCCAGCGGAACCTGCCCGGTCGCACGATGACCAGGCGTCCGGCGCCGGAGTCCTGCAGCTTGCCGCGCTCGTCGGCGGTCTGCTGCGTGAACCGTGCCGACCAGGTGGTCAGTCCCTGCAGGTAGGTGTCGAGCGCGGTGGTCTCGGCCGCGTGCGCCGGCAGCATGACCAGTGCGGCGCATGCCGCGCCTGCGGCCAGCAGCCCGCGTCGCGCGAAGCGTGTTTCATTCATCGCCGTTTCCTCCAGGGACCAGCACCTCGCGTGAGCCATTGGGCTGCAGCGGACCCACCACGCCCGCCGCCTCCATGGCCTCGAGCAGCCGCGCGGAGCGGTTGTAGCCGATCTTCAGCCGGCGCTGCACATACGAGATCGACGGCTTGCGCTCGCTGATCACGATCTTCACCGCCTCGTCGTACAGCGCGTCCTGCTCCGGATCGTCGGCGCCGCCGCCCATGCCCTCCTCGCCGGAGATGCCGGGGATGGGCTGCGACGGACCCGACAGCACCTCTTCGATGTAGTCGGGCGCACCGGACTTGCGCAGCGCGTCGACCACGCGATGCACTTCCTCGTCGGACACGAAGGCGCCGTGCACGCGCGTGGGCACCGAGGTTCCCGGCGGCAGATAGAGCATGTCGCCGTGACCCAGCAGCGATTCGGCGCCGCCCTGGTCGAGGATGGTGCGCGAATCGACCTTCGCCGACACCTGGAACGCGATGCGCGTCGGAATGTTGGCCTTGATGAGGCCGGTGATCACGTCCACCGACGGCCGCTGCGTGGCGAGGATCAGGTGGATGCCCGAGGCGCGCGCCTTCTGCGCCAGCCGCGCGATCAGCTCCTCCACCTTCTTGCCGACGATCATCATGAGATCAGCCAGCTCGTCGATGATCACGACGATGTAAGGCAACGGCGCAAGATCGGGAATGGTGCTCTGGTCGAAGCCCGGATCGGTGGACGCGTACTGCATCATCACCGGATCCTTGATCGGCTTGCCCGCCTCGTTCGCGTCGCGCACCTTCTTGTTGTAGCCGACGATGTTGCGCACGCCGAGTGCCGCCATCAGCTTGTAGCGGCGCTCCATCTCGGCCACCGCCCAGCGCAGTGCATTGGCGGCCTGCTTCATGTCGGTGACCACCGGCGCGAGCAGGTGCGGGATGCCCTCATACACCGACAGCTCGAGCATCTTCGGGTCGATCATGATCAGCCGCGTGTGCTCGGCGGTGCTCTTGTAGAGCAGCGACAGCACCATCGCGTTGATGCCCACCGACTTGCCGGAGCCGGTGGTGCCGGCGATCAGCAGGTGCGGCATGCGGGCAAGATCCGCGACCATTGGATTGCCGCCGATGTCCTTGCCCAGCGCCAGCGTCAGCGGCGAGTGGATCTCTTCATAGGCGCGCGACTTGATGATCTCGCCCAGCGTGACGGTCTCGCGCCGCTCGTTCGGGATCTCCAGACCCATCACCGACTTGCCCGGGATCACCTCGACCACGCGCACCGAGATCGCCGACAGCGCGCGCGCCAGGTCTTTCGCGAGGCCCGAGATCTGGCTCGCCTTGGTGCCGGGGGACGGCTGCAGCTCGAAGCGCGTGACCACCGGACCGGGGTGCACGGCCACCACCTCGACCTGCACGCCGAAGTCGGCCAGCTTGATCTCGACCAGCCGCGACATGGCCTCGAGCGCCTCGGGCGAATAGGCCGCGATGCGTTCGGGCGGATCATCCAGCAGGCTCATCGGCGGCAGCTCGCCGGACTTGGCGGCGTCGAACAGCGCCACCTGGCGCTCCTTCTGCGCCCGCTCGCTTTTCTCTACCGCCGGTGGCGGCTTCTCGATGACCGGCGCCACGCGCGGCGGGCTCTTGCGCGTCTCTTCGCGCACCGTCTCCTGCCGCACGCGCTTGCGCTGCTGGCCCGCGGCCACGTCACGCCGCGTCGAGCGCCAGCCCTTCAGGATGGCCACGCCCTGCCAGAAGCCGCGGCCCAGCGCATCCATCACGCCCAGCCACGACACATGAAAGGCCAGCGCCACCCCGGCCATCCAGATGGCCAGCAGCAGCAGCGTCGCGCCGAGCATCTTCAGGCCGCCAGCCAGCGGATGGCCGATCGCCTGCCCGAGCACGCCACCGGCGGTCTGGCGCAGGGCGCCGGCATCCCAGTGCAGCGCGGCCAGCGCGCAACTGGCCGCCAGCAGCAGCGCAAACCCGCCCAGGCGCACGGCGAAGTTCGTGCGGCTTGCGGGCCTGAAGGAATCGACGCGGTTGCGGAACACCAGCCAGGCGGCAATCAGCAGCACCACCGGCAGCAGGAAGGCGGGTCGGCCAAACAGGAACAGCAGCACATCGGCCAGCACCGCGCCGAAGGGGCCGACCAGATTGCGCGCGCCATCGGTGCTGCCATCGCCGGAATAGGACCAGCCGGCATCGCCCGCGTGATAGCTGGCGAGTGCGACGAGCAGCACGAGGCCCACTGCAGCCAGGATCAGGGCCAGGCCTTCGCGCAGCGCGTTGATGACAGCCTGGGTGAGACGGGCTCCACCCGAGAGCGAGGTGGACGGACTCAAACCTTGGCAAGCTCCAGCAATTGCATGTTCATATGAACCGGCACCCCATGCAGGTTGCGCCGCCGGACGGCACAATAGGCGCCAGAGGTGAATTATACATGAGCGAGACTGTCCACAGCCCCTTGATCGTGCTGGGCTCCGGGCCTGCCGGATACACGGCGGCCCTTTATTCCGCGCGCGCCAACCGCGCGCCGCTGCTGATCACCGGGCTCGAGCAGGGCGGCCAGCTGATGACCACCACCGAGGTGGACAACTGGCCCGGCGACGTGGAGGGGCTGCTGGGTCCAGACCTGATGGATCGCATGCGCCGGCACGCCGAGCGCTTCAACACGCGGCTGGTCAACGACCACATCCATACGGCAAACCTGCGCGAGCGTCCGTTCGTGCTCGAGGGCGATGCCGGCCGCTATACCTGCGACGCGCTGATCATCGCCACCGGCGCCGCGGCGAAATACCTCGGCCTGCCGTCCGAGGAACACTACAAGGGCAAGGGCGTGTCGGCCTGCGCGACCTGTGACGGTTTCTTCTTCCGCAACCAGCGCGTGGCGGTGATCGGCGGTGGCAACACCGCGGTCGAAGAGGCGCTGTACCTGTCGAACATCGCCGCGCACGTCACGCTGGTGCACCGGCGCGACCGGCTGCGCTGCGAGAAGATCCTGCAGGACCGGCTGTTCGCCCGGCAGAAGGAAGGCAAGATCGACATCCGCTGGAACCAGGCCGTCGATGAAGTGCTCGGCGACGACAGCGGCGTGAATGCCCTGCGCATCCGTGCGACTGACGGCGAGGCCACCGAGACGCTGCCGGTCACCGGCGTGTTCATCGCGATCGGGCATGCGCCGAACACGCAGCTGTTCGCCGGCCAGCTGGACATGCGCGGCGGCTACCTGGTGGTCAAGAGTGGCATCGAGGGCGGCGCCACGGCGACCAGCATCCCCGGCGTGTTTGCCGCGGGCGACGTGGCCGATTCAGTGTATCGCCAGGCCATCACCTCGGCCGGTTCCGGCTGCATGGCGGCTCTCGATGCCGACCGTTACCTGGAGTCGCTGGAACTCTCCGGCTGACTGGCAGTGCGGGGCGGCGCGTCCAGCACAGCGCGCGCCATCCACATCGCCGGCAGTGATCCGAGGATGCTGCCGGCCGCGATGCCATACAGCACACCGATGAGACCCAGCCATTGCCCGGCGATCGCGCCGGCGATGCTGAGCGCGAGGCCCAGCCACATCAGGTGACTGAGGCGTGCAAGTTCAGCGTCTGAACCGCAGGCCGTGATGATCGCGCGTGGAATGCCGTTGCACACCTTCGCGGCGCCAGCGAGGCAGGCCGCCAGCACCAGCCAGCTCGTCGGTGCATAGCGGCCGGCCGTGATCCAGACCGCAATGGCCGGGCCGATCAGGCACAGCAATGCACTCGTTCCCACCAGCACGCCGAGGATCACGCGCAGTTCATGGCGGACGAGCCTTCGTCTGCCGGCGCCGTCGGTGATGCGTTGCAGGCCTGGCACCAGCACGAAACTGGTGCCGGCGGTGACCAGGCGGAACGGGAACACCGCGATCGATGCCAGCACGCTGAACATCGCCAGCGCCTGTGCATCGAGCAGGAATCCCACCGCCAGGCGTTCGAGCTGGATCACCAGCAGACTGGCGGCAACGATGGCGGTGGTGGAAAACACCAGGCTCCACGAGACCGGATCGCGGTCGGGTTCCTGCTGCAGCATCATGCCCCGGTGCGCTTGCCACCCCAGCAGTCCCAGCGCGGCAACCGCCACGCAGTAGGTCATCAGCGCGCCCCGCGTGGCCCAATCCGGTGCGAACAGCGCAGCAAGCCCCACTGCCAGCAGTATCCAGTCGGGAATGGTCTGGATCAGATAGGCACTGCCCTTGCGGCGCTGCCGGAGCAGTCCGGCGCTGGCCACCCAGATCAGCGTGCCGCAGGCGGTGACCAGCACCAGCGCCACGCTGCCGGCCGCGCCGAGGCGCTCGCGCGAGAAGGACATCACGATCGCGGCGATCACGCCGGCGATGGCGCCCTGCCCGAGCAGCCGCACCAGCACGCGCGTATCCGGCGCGATCGCGCGGCGAAGCACCACCTGGCTCAGCCCGAGTGTTGCAACATGTGAGGCCACGATGAAGACGGCCACCGCCAGTGCCAGGGTCGCGTACTCCTGGGTGGGCATCTGGCGCGCCAGCAGCAGGTTGCCGACCGCGAATGCGGCCCCGGACAGCGCGAAGGTCGCTGCGGCAGTCAGGCTGGGGCTGATTTGCGTCAGGGATCTGAGCAGGGGGACCGCGCGTCGGGGCATCGGCGCAATTGTAGGGGGCGCATCGGGCAATACCATGCACCGTGTACCAGAATCGCCGGGTGCTCTGCGTTGCCGCTCGACGCGCGCGGCCTGGCAGCCCTAGCATCTTGCGGATTCTCCATTTCCCCGATCAAAGGTGCCTTCCCACCGTGCAGGTGCGAGAGATCAGCCGCATCCGCGACATCGCGGCCGCCGACTGGAACCGGTTGCGCGGCGCGCAGTGTCCGTTCCTGAGCCATGCGTTCCTGGCGGCGCTGGAAGACACCGGCTGCGTCGGCGACGGCACCGGCTGGGCGCCGTCGCACCTGGTGGTGATGGAGGCCGGGCGACTGGTCGCGGCCGCACCGGTCTACCGCAAGGCGCATTCCTGGGGCGAATTCGTCTTCGACTTCGCGTGGGCGCAGGCGCACGAACGCCATGGCCTGCCCTACTATCCGAAACTGCTGCTTGCCGTGCCGTTCTCGCCGGTGAATGCCGCGCGCCTGCTCACCGCGCCCGACCTGCCGGCCGCTCCGCTGCATGCACGGCTGGTCGGGGCGCTTCAGGCGCGTTGCCAGCAGCACGGATATTCATCCGCGCATGCGCTGTTCCTGTCGCCGGAAGAGCAGGCCGCTTTCATCGCCTCCGGCTGGCTGGCACGCCAGGATGTCCAGTTCCACTGGCAGAACCGCGGCTACGCCACCTTCGACGATTATCTGGCCCGGATGCGCTCCGAGAAGCGCAAGCAGCTGCGCCGCGAGCGGCGCCGCATCGCCGAGGCCGGCATCACCTATCGCACCGTGCACGGCGACACCATCACCGCCGGGGAGCTGCGGTTCGCGTTCGAGATGCACCGGCGCACCTTCCTGCTGCATGGGCATGAGCCGTATCTGACCCTGCCCTTCTTCGAATGCCTCGCGCGCGACCTGGGGGAAGGCTTCATGGTGAAGCTGGCGATGCTGGCGGGACAACCCGTGGCCGCCGCCCTCTTCCTGCGCGATGCGGACACCCTGTACGGGCGCTACTGGGGCGCCGCCGGCGAGCTGCACAGCCTGCATTTCGAGACCTGCTACTACCAGGGCATCGACTACTGCATCGAGCATGGCCTGGCGCGATTCGAGCCGGGCACGCAGGGTGAACACAAGCTGGTGCGCGGCTTCGAGCCGACGCTGACGCACTCTGCGCATTACATCGCCGATCCGCGCTTCCGCGACGCGATCGAAGGCTTCCTCGGTGAGGAACGGGCCGCGGTCGACCGCTATGCACTCAACGCCGGCGCCCATGCGCCCTTCCGTCGCACATGACGCGCGTCAGCTGGATCGACGCGTCCGTGCCGCCGGACGGGTTCCCGCCGGTCAGCACCGCGCTGAAGGACCCGAATGGCCTGCTCGCGATCGGCGGCGAGCTGTCGGCGGCGCGCCTGGCCGCGGCGTACGCGCGCGGCATCTTCCCGTGGTACAGCCAGGGCGAGCCGGTCCTGTGGTGGTCGCCGGATCCGCGCGAAGTGCTGCTGCCGCGCAACTTCCATCGCTCGCGCTCGCTTGCACGCCGGTTGCGCGGCGGCGAGTTCCGCATCACGCGCAACACGGCGTTCGCCGAAGTGATCGCCGCCTGCGCCAATGCGCGCAAGGACGGGCCGGGCACCTGGATCACCGATGACATGCGCGCCGCCTATACCCTGCTGCACCAGCTCGGTCGCGCCCACAGCATCGAGACCTGGGCGGGCGACGAACTGGTCGGCGGGCTCTATGGCGTGCAGTCCGGCCGGGTGTTCAGCGGCGAGTCGATGTTCAGCCTGCGGGCGGATGCCTCGAAGGCCGCCCTGTGCTGGCTGGTGGAGCATTCGGGGTCGCTGGGCATCGAACTGATCGATTGCCAGATGCCCTCGGAGCACCTGCGGCGGCTGGGCAGTGCGCCCATGCCGCGCGCCCAGTTCGTTGAATTCCTTGCTCAAGGCAACGATCCGGCCGGCGGGTGATGCGGCCCGGTCCTGATGCCGGCCCATGCCGGGGCGCCCCGCCAGCGTTGCTTTGCTGGCCCGGTTTATGCAGAATCCGCGACCTCTTTTGCTTACGATAACGGACGGGCATGTCTAAAGACGACGCGATCCAGATGGAAGGTGAAGTGGTTGAAACCCTTCCCAACACGACGTTTCGCGTGCAGCTGAAGAACGGACATGTGGTCACCGCGCACATCTCGGGCAAGATGCGCAAGAACTACATCCGCATCCTCACCGGCGATGCCGTGACCGTCGAAATGACCCCGTACGACCTCAGCAAGGGCCGCATCGTCTACCGCGGCCGCTAGGCGTTTCACCGCGGCCGCTCCGTCGGCCGCGGCGCCCCATCAGCCCTCTGCCGGCTGCGGCAGCACCGGACGCGACGTCGGCGACGAGGTCAGCGTCAGCGACTTGCCGTCCTCCGCCACGCCCACCAGCACCTGACCGCCATCGGCGAGCTGCCCGAACAGCAGCTCCTCGGCCAGCGGCCGCTTGATCTGCTCCTGGATCAGCCGCGCCATCGGCCGCGCGCCCATCTTCGGGTCATAGCCATTGTCGGCGAGCCAGCCGCGGGCCTCGTCGTTGACCGACAGCTGCACGCCCTTGCGCTCCAGCTGCGTCTCGACCTCGACCAGCAGCTTCTCGACCACCCGCTCGATGGTCTGCTTCGACAGCGGCTCGAACTGGATGATGGCGTCGAGGCGGTTGCGGAATTCCGGCGTGAACAGGCGGCGGATCGCTTCCATGCCATCGCTGCGGTTGTCCGACTGCGTGAAGCCGATGGACGGACGACTCATCTCCTGCGCACCGGCGTTGGTGGTCAGCACGATGATCACGTGGCGGAAGTCGGTCTTGCGGCCGTTGTTGTCGGTGAGCGCGCCATGGTCCATCACCTGCAGCAGCAGGTTGAACACATCCGGATGCGCCTTCTCGATCTCGTCGAGCAGCAGCACACAATGCGGATGCTTCGACACCGCCTCGGTGAGCAGGCCACCCTGGTCGAACCCCACATAGCCCGGCGGCGCGCCGATCAGGCGCGACACCGTGTGGCGCTCCATGTATTCGGACATGTCGAAGCGCAGGAACTCCACGCCCAGCGCCACCGCCAGCTGCCGCGTGACCTCGGTCTTGCCGACACCGGTGGGACCCGCGAACAGGAAGCTGCCCACCGGCTTGCGCTGCTCGCCCAGCCCGGAACGGGCCATCTTGATCGCGGCCGACAGCGCCGCCACGGCCGGATCCTGGCCGAAGATGGTCAGCTTCAGGTTGCGCTCGAGGTTGCGCAGCACCTCCTTGTCGGAGGTGGACACGGTCTTCGCCGGGATGCGCGCGATGCGCGCGACCACGTCCTCGATCTGCGCCAGATCGACCACGTCGGTGCGCTCGCCCACCGGCTTCAGGCGCTGGCGCGCGCCGGCCTCGTCCACCACGTCGATGGCCTTGTCGGGCAGGTGCCGGTCGTTGATGTGGCGCGCGGCGAGCTCTGCGGCGGCGCTGATCGCCTCGTCGGTGTAGCGCACGCCGTGATGCTCTTCGTACTTGGGCTTCAGGCCCTTGAGGATCTCCACCGTCTCGGCCACGGTGGGCTCGACGATGTCGATCTTCTGGAAGCGGCGCGACAGCGCGTGGTCCTTCTCGAAGATGCCGCGGTATTCCTGGTAGGTGGTGGAGCCGATGCAGCGCAGCTCGCCGCTGGTCAGCGCCGGCTTGATCAGGTTGCTGGCATCCATCACGCCGCCGGAGGTGGCGCCGGCGCCGATCAGCGTGTGGATCTCGTCGATGAACAGGATGGCGCCGGGCTGCTTGCGGATCTCGGTGACCACGGCCTTCAGCCGCTTCTCGAAATCGCCCCGGTACTTGGTGCCGGCCAGCAGGCTGCCCAGGTCGAGTGAATAGATGACGCTGTCGCTGAGCATCTCGGGCACCTGGCCCTCGACGATCATGCGCGCCAGGCCCTCGACGATCGCGGTCTTGCCGACGCCCGCCTCGCCCACGTAGAGCGGATTGTTCTTGCGGCGCCGGCACAGGATCTCGATGGTGCGCTCGACCTCGGTTTTGCGGCCCACGAGCGGATCGATGCGGCCTTCCTGCGCGGAGCGGTTCAGGTTCACCGCGTACTTGTCGAGCGCGCTGCCGCCCTCGGGCTCCTTCTCGGCCTCGCTGGCGCTGCCACCGGCGCCCTCATCGCGCGGCGCGCTCTCCTCGCCGGTCTTGGCGAGGCCATGCGCGATGTATTGCGTGACATCCAGCCGCGTCACCTCGTGGCGCGCCAGCAGGAACACCGCGTGGCTCTGCTTCTCGCTGAAGATGGCGACCAGCACATCGGCCACGCCCACTTCGCGCCGGCCGCCGGACTGCACCTGGAACACGGCCCGCTGCAGCACGCGCTGGAAGCCCAGCGTGGGCTGCACCTCGCGCTCCTCGTCGGGCTTCAGCCGCGGGGTCGTGGCATCGACGTGCTCGCGCAGCTGGTCGGCCAGGCGGCGCAGGTCGGCGCCCCCGGCCTTGAGGATCTCGCGCACCCGCGGCGCATCGAGGATGGCGAGCAGCAGGTGCTCGACGGTGAGGAATTCATGGCGTGCCTCGCGGGCCTCCTTGAAGGCCGCGTTCAGGCAATTTTCAAGCTCCGACGACAGCATGATCGGCTCCTTCGTGAGGAAGCGCCCTTCAGGCCGGCTCCAGCGTGCACATCAGCGGATGCTGGTTGTCACGCGCGTAGCTGACCACCTGGGCGACCTTGGTCTCGGCAATCTCGTACGTGAACACGCCGCACACGCCCTTCCCTTTCATGTGTACTTCGAGCATCACGCGGGTGGCGTTCTCCCGGTCCATGCGGAAGAAACGCTCCAGGACATCGACAACGAACTCCATGGGGGTGTAGTCGTCATTCAACAAGACCACGCTGTAGAGCGGTGGGTTGCGGACCTCCGGTGCAGCCTCCTCCACCACGACGCCGGTGTGGGAGTGTTCTCCGGGGTGATCATGTTCGGCACTCATGGCGGATAACTGAGGTTTAACGAACGATTGCTTGAGGGTGCAATCGCCTGCCCATCATAATACCCCCAGGATGGCTACCGTGGTTCAAACGCTGCGATTCGACGGCGAGCTGGGTAGCCGGCTGCTTTCGCGGCTGCCCGCCATTGTGGCCTACGTGCTGATCGTGCTGCTGGCGCTGCGCGCGGCATTCCTGCTGGTCGCGCTCACGGTGCCGCCGGCCCTCGAAACCCCGCCAGTGGCCCAGGCGCCGGTCCCCGTGCGCAATGTCGTCGACGTGCCGTCGATCCTGCGTGCGAATCTCTTCGGCCAGCCTCCCGCCGCGACCGGCACCGACGCGCCGATCACCTCGATGCAGCTGGTGCTGGCCGGCGTGGTCGCCGCGCCCGACGAAAAGCTGGGCCTGGCGATGATCGGCGCCGCGGCCACCTCCATCGAGCTGAAAAAGGTCGGCGATCCGCTGCCGGGCGGCGCGCGGCTGCATGCCGTGCACGTCGACCGCGTGCTGCTCGACCGTGCCGGTGCCATCGAGGCGTTGCCGCTGCCCGAACTGGCGACGATGAATTTCGGTCCGCCACCGCCGCTGCCCACGGTGGGGCCCACGGTGTCCATGCAGCGCGTCGAGCAGGCGATCCGCAGCAATCCCTCGGTCATCGCGCAGGTCATGCACCGCACGCCCGTGTTCGCCGACGGGCGGCTGCGCGGCATGCGGGTCAGCGCCGGCCCCAATGCGGCCGCCTTCGCCCGCCTCGGGCTGCGCAACAATGACCTCGTCACGGCGATCAATGGCGTGGAACTGAACGACGAGGCACGCAGCCGCGACGTGTTCGATTCGCTCACGGGCGCCGCGGAGGCGCGCATCACCGTCGAGCGCAACGGGGTCTCGCAGGAGCTGGTGCTGAACCTTGCCGAGATCGCCAGCGAGGCCGAGCAGATCGCCCAGGAGCCACCGATGGGGCCCGAGCCTCCCCCGGCGGACGCCCCGGGCCCGGATGCGGAAACCGCGAGGTAGGGAATGAAAAAGAAAATCCTGTACGTGGCCCTGATGTGCGCCAGCCTCGCGGGCGCCCAGACGCCGCGCACCACCACGGTGCTGACGCCGAACTTCCAGAACACCGACATCGCGGTGGTGGCCAATGCCGTGACCGAGGCCACCGGCATCACGTTCATCCTCGACCAGGCGGCCAGCACGCGCAAGATCACGCTGGCCAACCGCCGCCCGATGAACGCGCGCGAGTTCTACGACACCTTCCTGTCGATCCTCGCGGTGAACGGCCTCGCGGCGATGCCGGCCGGCACCAACACGATGAAGATCGTGCAGGAGGCCAATGCACGCACGCTGCCGGGCAGCAGCGTGTCGGCGCGCGCCGCGCCCGACGAGATCGTCCACATGGTGGTGCCGGTGCGCAACGTCAATGCGCAGCAGGTGGCCACCGTGCTGAACCAGTTCCGCTCGCAATATGGCGTGGTGCAGGCGGTGCCGGGCACCAACCAGATCATCATCAATGACCGGGCCTCGAACGTGCAGCGCATGCGCGCGCTGATCGAAGAGGTGGACCAGACCAGCGGCGGCGACCTCGACGTGATCCCGCTGCAGTACGCCACCGCCGACAACGTGGTCGAGACGCTCACGCAGCTGATGGGCGGGCAGCAGCAGGCCGCCAATGCCGCCGCGGGCATCGCGCCGCGCGTCACGGCCGATCCGCGCACCAACAGCATCCTGGTGGTGGGCGAGGCGGCGGCGCGGCTGCAGGTGCGCGCGTGGGTGGCGAGCCTCGACACGCCGCTGGCCGAGGGCGGCGGCGAGCCGGTGGTGATCTACCTGAAGCACGGCGACTCGGAGACGCTGGCCCCGCTGCTGAAGGAATTCGCCACGGGCATCGCGACGGCCCAGGCCGTGGCCGCGGCCGGCGGCAACACCGCGGCGGGCGGCGCGCCGGCGGCGGCCGTGAACACCTCGGCCGCCGACCGCAGCACCACGATCCTCGCCGAGCCCAGCACCAACGCGCTGATCGTCACCGCGTCGCCGAAGATGATGCGCGAGCTGATCGGCATCATCGACCAGCTCGACATCCCGCGCGCGCAGGTGCTGCTCGAGACCATCATCGCGGAGGTCAGCACCGACAAGGCCGCCAACCTCGGCGTGAACTGGGCGCTGTTCTCCGACGAGAACGGCACCACGGTGCCCGGCGGCGGCTTCATCTCGCCGATCGGCGGCGTCAGCATCGCGAACCTCGCCTCGCTGGTGGCCGATCCGGAAGGCTATCTCACCTCGCAGGGCGCGATCCCGAATGGCGCCACGCTGGGCGTGGGCCGCATCCGCGACAACGGCCTGAGCATTGCCGCGGTGATCCGCGCGCTGCGCACCGACACCGACTCGAACGTGATCGCCGAGCCGCAGTTCACCGCGCTCGACAACGAGGAGGTCTCCTTCACCGATGGCCAGGAGGTGCCGTTCCTGGCCGGCTTCACCTCCTCGCTGGGCGGCGGCGGCGGGGGTGCGCAGAATCCCGGGTTCGGCCTCACGCCGGTGCAGAACGTGAACCGCCAGCAGATCGGCACCACGCTGACCATCACGCCGCAGATCAACGACGGCGGCACGATGACCCTCGACATCCAGCTCGAAAGCTCCGAGCTGGCCGGCCTCACCGGCGATGCCGGCAGCCAGATCACCAACAACCGCGCGCTCGACACGAAGGTGCGCGTGGAGAACGGCCAGACCATCGTGCTGGGCGGCATGGTGCGCAACTCCTCCTCGCGCAGCGAGACGCGCGTGCCGTTCTTCGGCCGCATCCCGCTGATCGGCGAATTGTTCAAGACCCGCGGCGGCGAGAACCGCCAGCGCATGCTGATGGTGTTCATCCGTCCCACCGTGCTGAACGATTCCACGCAGATCAGCAATGCCACGCGCACCAAGTACAACCTGATCCGCGACCAGCAGATCCGCCAGGGCGACCGCCGCGAGGTGCTGCCGCTGCTGCCGGGCACGCCTGCGCCGCGGCTGCCCGAGATGGAAGCCACGCCCAATCCCATCCAGCCCGCGCCGGCCGATGGCGCCACGACCACCCCGGTCCCGTGAGCGCCGGCATTCACGACGCGGACCTGCTGGCCGCCGCCCCGGCGCAGGCGCGGCCGCCCGCCGATGACGTCGTGCGCAGCCTGCCGTTCACGTTCGCGCGCCGCCACGGCATCGTGCTGCGCGAGGTGGTCGACGGCGTCGCGCTGTGCGCGGTGCGCGCCGACGCGAACCCGGCCGCCGTGGCCGAGGCGCGGCGCGCGCTGCGCCTGCCGCTGAAGCTCACGCGCGTCAGCGACGAGGACTTCGACCGCCTGCTGCGGCTGGTCTATGAAAGTGGCGCCGGCACGCTGGCGATGGCAGGCGGCGATCTCACCGACAACGCGGACCTTGAGCACCTGGCGCAGGAACTGCCCGAGCAGGCCGACCTGCTCGAGAGCGATGACGAGGCGCCGATCATCCGCCTGATCAACGCGCTGCTGTCCCAGGCCATCCGCGACAATGCCTCGGACATCCACATCGAGACCTTCGAGAGCCGGCTGGTGGTGCGCCTGCGCGTCGACGGCGTGCTGCGCGAGGTGCTGCAGACCAAGCGCCTGGTGGCGCCGCTGGTGGTGTCGCGCATCAAGGTGATGTCGAAGCTCGACATCGCCGAGAAGCGCCTGCCGCAGGACGGCCGCATCTCGCTGCGCATCGCGGGCCGCGCGGTGGACGTGCGTGTCTCCACCATTCCCACCGGTCACGGCGAGCGCGTGGTGCTGCGCATCCTCGACAAGCAGGCCGGGCGCCTCGACCTCACCGCGCTGGGCATGGATCCGCGCACGATGGCGCAGATCGACGAGCTGATCCACAAGCCGCACGGCATCATCCTGGTCACCGGCCCGACCGGCTCCGGCAAGACCACCACGCTGTATGCGGCGCTGGAGCGGCTGAACGACAACAGCCGCAACATCATGACCGTCGAGGATCCGATCGAGTACTTCATCGACGGCGTCGGCCAGACGCAGGTGAACACGAAGGTGGAGATGACCTTCGCGCGCGGCCTGCGCGCCATCCTGCGCCAGGACCCGGACGTGGTGATGGTCGGCGAGATCCGTGACCTGGAGACCGCGCAGATCGCGGTGCAGGCGTCGCTCACCGGCCACCTGGTGCTCTCGACGCTGCATACCAATACCGCCGTGGGCGCGATCACGCGCCTGCGCGACATGGGCATCGAGCCCTTCCTGCTGTCATCGAGCCTGATCGGCGTCGTGGCGCAGCGCCTGGTGCGCGTGCTGAACCCGGCGACGCGCATTGCCACGGAAGCCTCCGACTATGAACGGCGGCTGCTGAACGTGCCGCAGGACGCGGCCGCGCCGACGATCTGGCGGCCGGATGCGGACGCTGGCAACACCGGCTATCGCGGCCGCATGGGCATCTACGAGCTGGTGCTGGTGGATGACCACCTGCGCACGATGATCCACGACGGCGCCGCCGAGCACGACCTCGAACGCTATGCGCGCACGCTGACGCCGTCGATCCGCGATGACGGGCGGGCGAAGATCCTCTCCGGCAGCACCACCATCGAGGAAGTGCTGCGCGTGACCCGCGAGGACTGACGCGCAGGCATGGGCGCGTTCGAATACACCGCACTGGACGCCGCCGGCAAGGAACGCCGCGGTGTCATCGAGGGCGACACCGCCCGGCATGTGCGCAACCAGCTGCGCGACCAGCGCCTGCTGCCGGTGGCGGTCACCGAGGTGCGCGAGGAGAAGCGCGGCGGCAGCCCCGGCAAGCGACGCTCGTTCAGCTTCGGCACCGGCGTCTCGACCACCGATCTTTCGCTGCTGACACGGCAGCTGGCGACGCTGGTGCGCGCCGGCCTGCCGCTCGAAGAGGCGCTGCTGGCCGTCTCGCAGCAGAGCGAGAAGCCGCGGGTGCAGCGCATCCTGATCGGCGTGCGCGCCAAGGTCATGGAGGGCCATCCGCTGGCGGCGGGCCTCGGCGAGTTCCCGCGGGTGTTCCCGGAGATCTTCCGCGCCACCGTGTCCGCCGGCGAGCAGGCCGGGCACCTCGACGCGGTGCTCGAGCGCCTGGCGGACTACACCGAGAACCGTGAGGTGATGCGCCAGAAAGTGCTGGGCGCGATGCTCTATCCCATCGTGCTGACGGCGCTGTGCTTCGGCATCGTGTCGATCCTGCTGGTGTTCGTGGTGCCGAAGGTGACCGAGGTGTTCGACAGTTATCGCGCCTCGCTGCCCGTCATCACGCGCGTGCTGATCGCGATGAGCGATTTCTTCCGCGAATGGGGCATCTGGATGCTGCTGGCGCTGCCGGTGGCCGGCTGGCTGGTCGCAAGGCAGCTGCGGCGCCCCGAGGTGCGCCTCCGCCTCGACCGCTTGCAGTTGCGGGTGCCCATCGTCGGGCGCATCACCCGCGGCTTCAACACCGCGCGCTTCACGCGCACGCTGTCGATCCTGACCTCCAGCTCGGTGCCGGTGCTCGAGGCACTGCGCATCGCAGGCTCGGTGATCAGCAATGTTCCGATGCGCGAAGCAGTTGCCACGGCAACCCTGCGCGTGCGCGAGGGTGCGCCGATCGGGCGCTCGCTGGCCTCCGGGAAGCTGTTTCCGCCGATGACCATCCACCTGATCTCCAGCGGCGAGTCCAGCGGCGAGCTCGACAGCATGCTCGAGCGGGCCGCGGTGAGCCAGGAGCGCGAGCTCGACAGCCTGCTGACGGCGCTGGTGGGCCTGCTGGGGCCGCTGCTGATCATCCTGATGGGCGTTTTTGTGATCGGCATCGTCTTTGCGATGCTGTTGCCGATATTCCAGATGAATACGCTGATCCGCTGAGGTATATATTTCCCGTCCGCAGTTCCGGTTCCCTGGTTGTTCCTTCATGGGCGGCTGGTCATGATCGAGAAACAGCGAGCTGACGAATTCGACGAGTCCGACGACGAGGAAGCCCTCGAAGCCGAAGGCGCCGACGAAGAGGTCGATCTGGCGCGCCTGGCGCGCGAGATCGACATGGCCCGCCGGCGCGGCGCGCGTCAGGGCGTGCCGGCGTGGCGCAAGCTCGAGCTGCTGGCCGAGCAGAAGCGCATCGCCGAGCTCACCTCCGACTTCGAAGACTATGACATCGGCGAGCCGAAGCGGCGTGGCGCGCCGCGCCTGCGCATGGGGCTGTGAGCACTCGGCGCACGGCGGCTGTGAGCGCTCAGCACGGGCTGTGAGCGCTCAGTGAAAGTCGTGGCTGGGCACGTGCAGCGCGCCCAGCAGCGCGCTGCGGTCGAGCAGCTCGCGCGCCACCACATGCGTCACGCCGCCATCACCGCGCTCGAGCGTGCCATGCACCTCGAGCAGGCGCGCGCCCACCAGCGCCGCGTTGCGCCGCTCGGCCAGCGCGCGCCACACCACCACATTCAGCTGTCCTGATTCATCCTCGAGCGTGACGAAGGTGACGCCGCGCGCGGTCTGCGGCCGCTGGCGCACCGTGACGATGCCGGCCACACGCACCGCGCGGCCGCTGGGCGTTTCGAGCACCTCGCCGATGCTGCGCACGCGCACCCGCGTGAACTGTTCGCGCAGCAAGGCCAGCGGATGCCGACCCAGCGTGAAACCCAGCGCCCGGTAGTCCGCCACCAGATCCTCGCCTTCGGAGGGTGCGCGCAGCAGCGGCGTGCCCGGTTCGCGCACCGCCTCGGGCGCCGCCGGCAGCGCGGGCTGGTAGCCGGCGACCTGCCAGAAGGCCAGGTGGCGGTGGCCCTCGAGGCTGGCGAACGCACCAGCGGCGGCCAGTGCCTCCAGGTCATGGCGCGTCAGGCCGGCACGCGCCGCCACGTCGCTGCTGCCGGTGAACGCAGCCGCCCGGCGCGCGCGGACCAGCGCCTCGCCCGCCGCGGCCGACAGGCCCCGCACGCAATTGAAGCCCAGCCGCAGGGCGGCCTCGCCCTCGAGCGGCTCGAGCGTGCAGAACGCATCGCTGGCCTGCACATCCACCGGCAGCACCCGCACGCCATGCGCCTGCACGTCGCGCAGCAGCTGCGCCGGGGCATAGAACCCCATCGGCTGGCTGTTCAGCAGCGCCGCGGTGAAGGCGGCCGGATGGTGATGCTTGAGCCACGCGGACACATAGGCCAGCAACGCGAAGCTCGCCGCATGCGCCTCGGGAAAGCCATAGTCGGAAAAGCCGCGGATCTGCTCCATCAACCGGTGCGCGAACTCATCCGCATAGCCATTGGCGCGCATGCCGGTGAGCAATTTCTGTTCGAAGCGTTCCATGCCGCCGCGGCGCTTCCAGGCGGCCATCGCGCGGCGCAGCTGGTCGGCCTCGCCGGCGGTGAAGCCGGCCGCGACCATCGCCAGCTGCATCACCTGCTCCTGGAAGATCGGCACGCCGCAGGTACGCGAGAGCACGCCGGCGACGGCCGGGCTGGGATAGGTGATGGCCTCCTGACCACCGCGGCGACGCAGGTAGGGATGCACCATGTCGCCCTGGATGGGGCCCGGACGCACGATGGCCACCTGGATCACCAGGTCGTAGTAGCAGCGCGGCTTCAGGCGCGGCAGCATCGACATCTGCGCGCGCGATTCCACCTGGAACACGCCGATGGTGTCGGCGCGGCAGATCATGTCGTACACCCCCGCATCGGCCGCCGGGATGTCGGCCAGCGTCGGTGGCGGGCAGCGATGGAAGCCGGCCACCAGGTCGAAGCACTTGCGGATCGCGGTGAGCATGCCGAGGGCCAGCACGTCGACCTTCAGCAGGCGCAGGTCTTCCAGGTCGTCCTTGTCCCACTGGATCACCGTGCGTTCCGGCATCGACGCGTTCTCCACCGGCACCAGCCGTGACAGCGGACCCTCGGAGATCACGAAGCCGCCGACGTGCTGCGACAGGTGCCGCGGGAAATCGAGCATCAGCTGCGCCAGCTCGATCACCTGCCGCACCACCGGCTGGTCGATGTCGACGCCATCCTCGTGCCAGCTGGAGGGATCGAGCCGGTAGCCGCGCCAGCCGCGCAGCGCGCGCAGCATCGCCGAGCCGGTCCCCGGGTCCACATCGAGTGCCCGCACCAGATCGCGCAGCGCGCTCTTCGGGCCGTACTTGATCACCGTGGCAGCCAGCGCGGCACGCTCGCGGCCGTACTTGCCATAGAGGTACTGGATCACCTCCTCGCGCCGCTCGTGCTCGAAGTCCACGTCGATGT
>CAZWDR010000004.1:47808-48864 GCA_964632365.1 uncultured Steroidobacteraceae bacterium | reverse complement strand
TGTGAATAGGTTTATTGATGATCCGAGGTTGCTGGCGCCGCCGGAGTCGACGAACTGGGGAGTCATCGCTGAAGTCATGCATATATGGAGCACAGACCAGGACTACCTCGGTCCTTACGGTCTGCCGCTTGAACTCGATCTCGAGGAGAGTCCCGGGAAGAATCTAAGCGTTTTGATATTCAGAGCGGATCCCACCGCAAATCCACAGGCCGTCCTGCGGGACATGGTCGAATGGGGTGTAGTTAAGCCAGTCGGATCTAGGCACTATCGGGTGACCGCTAGATCTATGCTTTTTGCAGACGTTTTGACTCCGCACGCATTGGAATATTTCGGCCGGACTATCACAGATCTTGCCAACACCATCGTGCACAACATGCGGTCAGATGGGGCGAAGCGGTTACAGCGGTCAGTCCTTGCAGACGAGCTTCCGGAGTATGTGCTTCCGGAGTTTGAGGCGCTCCTGAAGGAGCGCGTCCAAAAGCTACTCGTCGATATAGATGACTGGCTGAGCAGCAATAAAGTCCATTGGACAGAGCCCGCGAAACTGGTGCCCACAGGTCTAACTGTCTTCCACCACGTAACAGAACCCGTAGAAACAACGCCTCTCTCGGCGCTACTAGACCGGGGAATCGGTGATTCCCCTATTGCCTGGACCGGAAAAGCCGAGAAAGGACAGGTGGAACGCCCTAAACCAGACTGATAGTCAGGTCAATAGGACATAACCCCTTGACGAGAAGGACTGTCCTCACATATTTTCCTAAAACGTTACATAAGCTGTCCCTTATGTGGCGCACGTCACGGAGTGGCGACACCTGGGGCTGGAAATGTGGGAGTTCAGTCTTATGTCTCGTAAATCAGTTTCAGCGTTGGTCGGCTCGGCACTTATCTGCGCCGCGATGATGTCGCCGGTGTTCGCTGGCAACGACGACAACCGCTTCGCGCCCCAAAGCACCTATTCGGTGGGGTTCGACGCCTCTTCAGCATCCGCTCACAAGATTGTCGGCACTGGCACCAAGGGCAACAAGATCGTTGGCACTGGCACCAAGGGCAACAAGA
>CAZWDR010000004.1:4639-47708 GCA_964632365.1 uncultured Steroidobacteraceae bacterium | reverse complement strand
GCACCAAGGGCAACAAGATCGTTGGCACTGGCACCAAGGGCAACAAGATCGTTGGGACCGGGGGCAAAGGTCCCTGATCAGTTCCGCCAACTCCATGTGAAAACGCCGCCGTAGGGCGGCGTTTTCCTTTCTGGGGTCTGGCATTCATTTTCTTGGGGAATGACCACAAATTGGGCTTGCCGGCCGCCATCCTTTGGGATGGACAATGGCCCTTTACCGCCGAAGGGGCCCTTGGGTTGCCTGAAAAAATGCCTGAGTCCGTCGGAAAGAGAGATGGGGATCTCGACGAGGTACTGGTTACCTTCATGACCGAGTTTGCAGGCTACCTGGTTGCCGCCGGCATCACCCACACGCGGTTTGCAGCAATCATGCGATTGGCGTTCTTTCGGGCCGCCTCCGCCCAAGCCAGGTTCAGCAACGATCGCCTTAACCAGTCAGCCGTTGCGGCGATTACCGGATTCACCCGCACCCAAGTACGCTCATTTGCCAAGCAGTCAGCTCCGCCGGTCCAAGTTCAGGACCGCTTCGGGCAGATGATTGAAGGTTGGATGACGGACCCGAGATTTTCCGAAAAAGGTGTACCCCGGCGTCTCCGGTTTGACGGCGCCGGAAATACGTTCACTGCCCTCGCCCAACGGTACGGCAGCGACATTCCGGCGAAATCCCTTCTCCGGGAAATGCAAAAGCTCGCTTATGTCTCGACGCGGGATAGCCTTGTATCGCTAAGGAGGAAGGCGCGGGAGTCGTGCGGTGAGACGCGCGTCCGGCGGATTTCTTCCGCGCTCGCGCAGCTGCTCAAAGCTGGTGAATCGAAAGGGGCTTGTACCCCCATTCAGGCGAACGCTCTGGAAGCCTACTACCCGGCGGCGTCGGACAAGGGGCGAAGCCGCGTTCAACGGATCGCGCTCGAGAGGATGCATCAATACTTGGCTGCCCTTGAGGCAGCCGGAGCCGCAGCGGCACAAGAGTCGCCTCCCACGCGATCGCAGAAAGGCCGTCGCGTCCGAACGCGCGTCGTGCTCATATCAGAAGAAATCGAGTAACAACCGAAGGGGCAGCTGTGAGCGTAGCGGAAAAGAAGAAGATCTCTAAGCGGCTACCACTCCACCTATTTGGCTCGGTGCTTGCGTTCATGACACAAGCCGGATTCACGCAGGGAGAAATTCGCAAGGCCTTCGACAAAGCACTCCTGCAGGCCGAGGTCCCGCCCTCAAGGCCTAAACGCCGGACCTCTCCGACAACCCCGGTTGCTGGAGACGTTTCCGCGCTCCTGTTAAGGCTTTGGCACCGCGACAGCAAGTACCTAGACAATCGCGACTACAAGCCGCGCCCGCTGCCCCTCTTGCGTGGAAAGAACAGCCTTCGTTCGATCGTGGAGAAGCTGGATCCGACCGTAGAGGTAGAGCCGCTGCTAAGGTCTATGAAGGCGTCGGGCTTGATACGACGAACGAAGGACGGCCGTTACCTACCCACAAGCAGCGCGGCAGTTCTACCCGCTTTGCACCCATGGGCAGTCGAGCACGCCGCGCAATCGGTATTGCGGCTCCTGAGCACTGTTGCAAGAAACGCAAACAGCGGCGACTCATCGCCGCTATTGGAGCGGTACAGTTACGTTCCGGACCTCGCTCCGGAGTTCGCTCAGCCATTTGCCGAATTCGCGCGACGACAAGGCCAAGTTCTTCTCGATACGTTGGATGACTGGCTTGAGCAAAGGTGCGTCAATCGCTCGAGACGAGCCAAAACGACTGATTCTCAAGTCGGCATCCCCGCGGGGATGCACCTCATTACCTTCCTCGGCGACGGAGGAGATGCGCCTGTTGAACGCCGCCGCAGGGTGGCAAAGCGACCAAAACGTTCGGCGTAACCCTACCCCTCCTCCCTCAACGCCCGCCTCAAAATCTTCCCCACATTCGTCTTCGGCAGTTCATCCCGGAAATACACCTGTCGCGGCACCTTGTACGAGGTCACATGCTTGCGCATGTACGCGATCAGGTCCTCTTCCGTCAGAGCCGGATCCTTGCGCACTACATAGAGCGCCACGACCTCGCCGGACCGCTCATCAGGCTCGCCGATCGCCGCGCTCTCGAAGACACCCGGATGCCGGGCGGCGACATCCTCGAGCTCGTTCGGATACACCTTGAAGCCGGACACGGTGATCATGTCCTTCTTGCGGTCCTCGAGGAACACCCAGCCCTCGTCATCGATGCGACCGATGTCGCCGGTGCGCAGCCAGCCGTCCGGCAGCATCACCTTTTCGGTCTCGTCCGGGCGGTTCCAGTAGCCGACCATGACCTGCGGACCGCGGACGCAGATCTCGCCGGATGCGTTGAGGCCGAGATCCCTGCCGTCGTCGTCGCGGATGGTCACCTCGGTGGAAGGGACGGGAAGGCCGACCGCGCCGCTGAACGTGCGGTCCTTCAGGCGACACACGGCGACCACGGGAGAGGTCTCGGTGAGGCCCCATCCCTGGCTGAGTGGCCGGTCGGTGAGCTCCAGCCAGCGCTGGGCGACCGCGGCCTGCACGGCCATGCCGCCGCCGACGGTCGCGGCGAGCCTGCTGAAGTCGATCCGCTCGAAACCGGGGGTATTCATCAACGCGTTGAACAACGTGTTGACGCCCAGGAAGCAGTTGGGCGGGTGCTTCTGCAGCAACTTCACGAAGCCGGGGAAATCGCGGGGGTTCGGCACGAGGATGCCGACGCCACCACGCCGCAGCGTCAGCAGGCAATTCGCGGTGAGCGAAAAGATGTGATACAGCGGCAATGCAAAATAGAACGTGGCGTGGTCGAGCGCGATCTGGCTGAACCACGCCTCTGCCTGCAGCACGTTGGCGACCATGTTCCCGTGCGACAGCATGGCGCCTTTGGCGACGCCGGTGGTGCCGCCGGTATATTGCAGGAAGGCGAGATCTTCATGCGTCAGTGACACAGGCGCTGGCTGCCGGCCCTCGAACTCGTCGAGCACCGCGCGAAAACGCAGCGCGCCGGGCAGCTGCCACGCGGGCACCTCGCGCTTCACGTGCCGTAGCACGAAGTTGACGACGTTGCCCTTGAGGCCCGGCAGCAGGTCGCCAACACCGGTCACGACGATGTGACGCAGCTGCGTGTCGCCGAGCACCTGCTGCACGACGTGCGCGAAGTTCTCGAGCACGACGATGGCCGTCGCACCGGAATCCTGCATCTGGTGGCGAAGCTCGTCCGCGGTATACAGCGGATTGGTGTTGACGACGACGAGGCCGGCGCGCTGCGCGCCGAACATCGCCACCGGATACTGCAGCACATTCGGCAGCATCAGTGCGATGCGGTCGCCCTTGGCCAGGCCGCGCGACTGCAGCCAGGCGGCAAAGGCGGCCGAGAGCCGGTCGATCTCGCGATAGGACACGGAATGGCCAAGCAGCATGTAGGCGGTGCGGTCCGCATGCCGCGCGAGCGCGTCGCTGATCAGTGCGGTGAGGGATTCGACGCTGCCCGGATCGATGTCATGCGGTACCTCGGGTGGATAGGACTTGAGCCAGACCCGATCGACCATGTTCATCGCTCCAGCAGCGGCACGAGGTGCGGCCACACGTTCTCGAGCAGCCGTGGCTGGCCGGCTGCGTTGGGATGCATGCCGTCGGCCTGCATCAGGTTCTGGTCCAGGGCGACACCCTCGAGCAGGAAGGGCACCAGCGGCACCTTGAACTCGGCGGCGAGCTGCGGATACATGCCGGAGAAACTCTCGGCGTAGCGTGCGCCGTAGTTCGGCGGCATCAGGATGCCCACCAGCAGCACCTTCGCATTGCGCTGCTGCGCGGCGCGGATCATCGCGGCGAGGTTCTCGCGTGCGGTGGGCACGGGCAGGCCGCGCAGACCGTCGTTGGCGCCGAGCTCGAGGATGACGAGGTCCGGATCGTGGGTGTCGAGCGCGCGCGCCAGCCGCGCGCGGCCACCGGCGGTGGTTTCGCCGCTGGAACTGGCGTTCACCACCCTGTAACCGTAACCTTGCTGGCTGAGCCGCTTCTGCAGCTGGGGCACCCAGCCTTCGTCGGTCCTGAGCCCGTATGCCGCGCTGAGGCTGTCGCCGAAGACCAGCAGGACGCGCTCGTTCGGAGCGCCGGCCGCGGCCACCCCCATCGACATCAGCGCGAGTAACACAAGCCGGATGCAGCGCAAGAACGTTCTCGAAGCCAGGGACCTGACTCGAAAGGTTAACAGTCCCGAGGGCGAACTGACCATTGTCCGGGAGGTGTCGCTGCAGATCGGTGCCGGCGAAACGGTGGCGCTCGTGGGCGCGTCGGGCGCGGGCAAATCGACGCTGCTGGCGATGCTGGCCGGCCTCGATGTGCCCACTTCCGGCCAGGTTTGGCTGGACGGTGAGGAACTCACGCGGCTGGACGAGGACGCTCGCGCCGCGCTGCGCGCGAATCGCGTGGGTTTCGTGTTCCAGGCTTTCCACCTCGTGCCTTCGCTCACCGCATTGGAGAACGTGATGCTGCCGCTCGAACTGGGCGGACGGCGCGACGCGTCGCTGGCGGCACGCGCAATGCTCGAGCGGGTGGGGCTGGGTGCGCGCGTGGGGCACTATCCGCGCCAGCTGTCGGGCGGCGAGCAGCAGCGCGTGGCGCTGGCGCGCGCATCGGTGACGCGCCCCGCGGTGCTGTTCGCCGACGAGCCGACGGGCAATCTCGACACGGCCACTGGCGAGAGCATCTGCCAGCTGCTGTTCGACCTGAACCGCGAGTCCGGCACCACGCTGATGCTGGTGACACATGACGCGCAGCTTGCGGCGCGCTGCCAGCGCCGCCTGACGATGGTCGGCGGCAGGCTGGCCTGATGCGCACGGCGCTGTCGCTCGGACTGCGCACGCTGGGACGTGAATGGCGTTCGGGCGATCTTGCCGTGCTGTTCCTGGCGCTGTTCGTCGCGGTGGCGGCGCTGACGGGCGTGGGCTTTCTGGTCGATCGCATCGATCGCGCGATGCGCCTGCAGGCGCGCGAGGTGCTGGGCGCGGATCTGCGCGTGGTCTCGCCCGATGCCATCGGCACGGCCTACGACGAGGAAGCGGCGCGCAGGGGGCTATCCACCGCGCGCGTCACCTCGATGCTGTCGGTGGTGCTGAAGGATGAACTGACGCAGCTCGCGAACGTCCATGCCGTGACGGAGCGCTACCCGCTGCGCGGCACGGTGCGCGTCGCGGACCAGGCCTTCGGCACGCCGGAGCCCGCAACGGGCATCCCTGCACCGGGCGAGATCTGGCCAGATTCCCGCCTGCTTGCCGCACTGGGCGCGCAGGTGGGCGAGCTGCTGTCAGTGGGCGAACTGCAGCTGCGCGTCACGCGTGTGCTGATCGCGCGTCCCGACCAGGGTTCCGGGTTTGTCGATCTGGCGCCGTCGGTGCTGATCAATGACGCGGACGTCGCCGGCACCGGGCTGATCCAGCCCGGCAGCCGCATCCGCTATGCCGCGTTGTTCGCCGGCAGTGCGCGTGACACGGCGCAGTTCGCGCCCTGGCTGGAAGCGGCGCTGACCCCTGCGGAGCGCATGCGCGATATCGCCGAGGCCAGCCCCGAGGTCAACAACGCACAGTCGCGCGCAGGGCGCTTCCTGCTGCTGGCGAGCCTGGCCGGTGTGCTGCTGTGCGCCGTGGCGATCGCGATGACGGCGCGGCGCTATGTGAAGCGTCATCTGGATCTCGCGGCGTTGCTGAAGACGCTGGGTGCCTCGCAGTCGATGGTGCTGACCATCAGCCTCACGCAGCTGGCCTGCATCGCCATCGTGGCCGCGATTGCCGGCGCGGGCGCCGGCTTCCTCGCGCAGCAGGGCCTGCTGCTGCTGCTCGAGGGCGTCGTCGCCGTCGATCTTCCGCCCGCGGGCCTGCAGCCGATCGCGATGGGGTTCGCCACCGCGCTGCTGCTGCTCACCGGCTTCGCGCTGCCGCCGATGCTGCAGCTGTCGCGTGTGCCGGCGATCCGCGTGCTGCGGCGGGACATCGGCGCCCCGCAGCTCGGCACGATGGTGGCCTATGGGCCGGCCGTGCTCGCCATCGTGCTGCTGATCCACTGGGTGACGCGCGACGTGTGGCTGTCCCTGGGATTCATCGCCGGTCTGGTCGCGGTGCTCGCCGCACTGGCGCTGGGTGGCTGGCTGCTGGTCACGCTGGCGGGGCGGCTGCGTGGCGGCATGGGCGCGGCCTGGCGATATGGCGCGGCCAATCTGGCGCGGCGCCGCGGCGAAAGCATCGTGCAGATCGTCGCGCTGGGGCTTGGCCTGTCGGCGCTGCTGCTGCTGACCATCATCCGCGGCGACCTGATCGATGACTGGCGCGCGCGCCTGCCGGCCGACGCGCCGAACTATTTCTTCGTGAACATCCCATCGGAAGAGCGGGATGCGTTCCGCGCGCTGCTGTCGGCGCAGGGCGGCGAGATGACGCGCATGCTGCCGATGATCCGCGGTCGCATGACGGCGATCAATGGCGAGTCCGTCAGCGAGCGACGCTTCATGACCGGGCGCGGCGAGGGCCTCGCCAACCGCGAGCAGAACCTCACGTGGTCGGCCGAGATCGGTCCGGACAACACCGTGACCGCCGGCAAGTGGTTCGACGAGGAGGACCACGGCCGGCCGCTGGTCTCGGTGGCGACCGACATGCAGGAGTCCATCCCGCTGCAGCTGGGCGACCGCCTCACCTTCGATGTGGCCGGCGAGACCGTCGAGGCGACAGTTTCCAGCTTCCGCGAGGTGCAGTGGGACAGCCTGCAGCCGAACTTCTTCCTGATGTTCCCGCCGGGATTGCTCGACGGTGCCGCGGGCACGTGGATGGGCAGCGCGCGCTTCCGGCCGTCCAACCCGGCCGAGGTGGCCGAGCTGGTCCGCCAGTTCCCGGCGGTGTCGATCTTCGACATGGATGACCTGCTCGAGCAGGTGCGCTCCATCGTCGAGAAGGCGGTGCTGGCGGTGCAGAGCGTGTTCCTGTTCACGCTGCTGGCCGGCGTGGTCGTGCTGCTCGCGGCCGTGCAGGCCACGCGCGATGAGCGGCGCTACGAGAGCGCGATGCTGCGCACGCTGGGCGCGTCGCGGCGCACGGTGCTGGCGGGCGTGCTGGCGGAGTTCGCCGCGGTGGGCGTGATGGCGGGCGCGGTGGCGGCCGCCGGTGCATCGACGGGCGCCTGGTTCATCGCGCGCAACATGCTCGAGATCGAGTGGCGGCCGGACCCGCTGCTGTGGATCGGTGGCGCGCTGGCCGGCGCCGTGCTGGTGTGCCTGGCGGGATGGCTGGCCACGCGCACCGCGCTCACGCAGCCGCCGATGCAGACGCTGCGCGGCGGCTGAACGCCCTCAGCGTCGCACGCTGAAGCGCGTCCAGGCCTGCGCTTCGGTTCCGCGGCGCAGGTCCAGTCCCTCCACCTTCACGTCATAGTCGCCCGGACCGAGCGCCGAGCTGTTCAGCGCGATGCGCAGGTGTCCGTTCGAATCACGCGCCAGGTTGGACAGCACGGCAACACGGCCCTGCCCGACCCGATCGATGGTCACGACATGGCCGGCGTATCGCGACCATGACAGGTCGAGCCGCAGCTCCACCAGTTCGGCGCGCTCGCCGCCGATGGTCACGGCGGCCCGAGCGGGCGGTCCGTTGCGCGACATCTCGATGGTGACGGGCCGCGTGCCCTGCACCGGCCGCAGCGGCTGCAGCGCCACGTCCTGCTGCAGCGATGCGATCTGCGCGTCCTTGTCGCGTCCTGCTGCGAACAGCGCGATGGCGGCGACCAGTGCGATCACCGCGAACGCCGTGACGCCGGCGAACGCCGGCAGCTTCTGCCAGGCGGCCAGCGGCTTCTCGGTCCAGGGCAGTGGCTCCCCCGCGGCATCCATCAGACGCAGCGCGGCATTGATGCGGGAGTCGAGGCCAAGTTCGGCCACCGTGCCGGGGTTCGCGCGGCACCAGCGCTCGAAATCCTGCGCGCCCTTCGGCGGCAGCTTGCCCATCAGGTAGCGCTCGATGATCTGGTTCTGCTGGATAAACGCGACGTCCATTTGCGGTATCGTGCCTCCTGCATCGTCACTCGATGTGGCCATCGTCACAGTTTGCCAAACCAGGATTGTCGCCATGACCAAACAGAGCGTCCGGTCACCCCTGATTCCGATGTCTGCGGCCAGTGCGCTGGCGATCATGGCAGCACTGCTGCAGGGCTCTGCCGCATTCGCGGCCGCGCCGGCGGGCAATGCCGCGCAGGCGAACACGGCCGCAGCCGATACCGCCGTGACCATCTACAGCTCCGCGCGCCCCGGCGCGATTCCGCCGGAGTACTACCGGCCACTGCCCGGCCAGGGCACGCCTGCGGCGATGGGCGTTCCCGGCTATGCGATGGTGCGCCAGGAGCGCAGCGTCGAACTGGGTCGCGGCCGATCCGAACTGCGCTTCACCGATGTGGCGGCGCTGATCGACCCCACGACGGTCACGTTCACCTCGCTGACCGACCCCGACGCCCGCGTGCTCGAGCAGAACTTCCAGTTCGACCTCGTCAGCACCGACAAGCTGCTGACGCGATTCATCGACCGCCCGCTGACCGTGGAGCGTGCACTGCCCGGCGGCGGCACGGCGAGCACTTCCGGCACGTTGCTGTCCGCGGTCGATGGCCTGGTGCTGCGCGGCGAGAACGGCGATCTCACCGCGCTGCGCGATTACTCGGCGCTGCGCTTCCCGGATCTTCCCGGCGGGCTCATCACCCGGCCCACGCTGCTGTGGGACATCGCCTCCGATCGCGGTGGCACGCAGCGCGCACGGGTGACCTACCAGACTGGCGGCATCACCTGGTGGGCTGACTACAACCTGATCTTCAACGAGGGACGCGAGGCCGGCAAAGGCGCGGTGGATCTCTCCGCCTGGGTGAGCATCATCAACCAGTCCGGTGCCACGTTCGACAACGCGCGGCTGAAGCTGATCGCCGGTGACGTCAATCGCGTCGAGCCGCCGCGCATGCTGCGCATGGAGGCGATGGCTTCGAGCGCGCGCGGCGACCAGGGCGGCTTCCAGGAGCAGGCCTTCGACGAGTTCCACCTTTACACGCTGGGCCGCCCCACCACGTTGCCGAACAACTCGACCAAGCAGATCGAACTGTTCGACCAGGCGCGGCAGGTGCCGGCGCAGCGCATGCTGGTCTTCGCCGGCAATGCGATGTTCGGCGGCGGCGGCCGCTATGAGGATCCGAACTTCCCGTTCACCGGCAGCAGCAAGGTCGACACCTACCTGGAATTCCGCAATGACCGCGCGTCGGGCCTTGGCCTGCCGCTGCCCGCGGGGCGCATCCGCGTGTCACGACTCGATCCGGCCGATGGTTCGCTCGAGTTCATCGGCGAGGACGCCATCGGCCACACGCCGCGCGACGAGCGCGTGCGCATCAAGCTGGGCTCGGCCTTCGACGTGGTTGGCGAGCGCAAGCAGGTCGACTTCCGCAGCAACGCCGCGGAGCGCTGGATGGAGGAGGAAATCGAAGTCACGCTGCGCAACCACAAGGAAGAAGCGGTGGAGGTGCAGGTGCGCGAGTTCCTGTTCCGCTGGTCCAGCGCCGAAGTGCTTTCCAGCAGCCAGGCGTACCAGCGCGAGGACGCGCGCACGATCGTGTTCCGCGCGCAGGTGCCCCGCGACGGCACGCGCACGGTGCGCTACCGGGTCCGTTACAGCTGGTAGGCCGGGATCAGCGCCGCGCCATCGGCGCGGCGAGGCGCGTCGAGGCCAGCTCGGCCAGCGGCACCGGGCTCTCGAACAGATAGCCCTGCGCGAACTCCACGCCGGCCGCGGCCACCCACTGTCGCACCTGCGCCGACTCGATGCGCTTGGCGACGCTGTGGATGCCCAGCACGCGCGAGCCATGCGAGATCGCCGCGACCTGCGCCTGCGAGACCTTGTCACCGATGCCCTCGAGCGTCAGTGACGGGCAGATCTTCACCATGCGCACCGGACGCGCGCGCAGCAGCTCCAGCACATCCGGGTGGAAGGTGAAATCGTCGAGCACCACATGGCAGCCGATCTCCTCGCAGCGGTCGAGGAAGCGCTGCACGGCGCCCGGGTGCGCGCGGCACTGCGCCTCGCGCACTTCGAAGCCCAGCAGGCGCGGGTTCAGCCGCATCTCGCGCACGGTGCGCGACAGGTAATCCGGGAAGGATCCATCCAGCAGGGCGCCGGTGGAAAGGTTGATCGAGAACGCCGCCGGCTCCACCTCGAACTGGGCGCGGTTGCGGATCAGCCAGCGGCACAGCTCGGTGATGACGGCGCGGTCCAGCTGGCCGGCGGAGTCCGGATCCTCGGCGGCCGCGATCATCTCGCTGGGCAGCACCGCCTCGCCGGCGCCCTCGCGCGCGCGCAGCAGCACCTCGAAGCGCCGCGTCGGGCCTGCGGCGCCGAGCTTCAGCAGCTGCTGCACGTACAGCACCAGGGTGGCGTCGCCGAATTCGGGCGCCGCCTCCAGGCCGGCGCACACCTGTGGCGCGACGCTGGCCAGTCGCAGCGCCAGCTGGCGCAGCAGCCGCTCGCCACGCGCCGGCAGCTGGCGCGCGCCCGGCGCGCCGTTCAGTGTCACCAGCTCCGCATGCAGCAGCACCGCGCCCTGCAGCGCGCCACGGGGGTCGCGCGCGGCATAGGCCGCAAGGCCCAGCCCACCGGCGACGGGCCGCTCCAGCGAGGTGCGGGAGGCCTCCAGCGCGAATACATCCAGCGCGTCGAGCAGGAAATCATGTTCGGCGGGGGCGAGCGGGCCGGCGCTGCTCCACGCCGTGGCGCCGGCGGCGTCATGGATCGACAGCCGCAGCACATTGCACGTCGACAAGGCCTCGCTCAGCGCGAGCGCCGACTCGGCGACCTTCGTGCGCAAGGTCCTGATCGTGGTCTCGGTCCCGACATCCATCCGCGGAGTCTGCGGAGGCGATGTTGCAATCTCCGTGACGCACACCGCACCGCTGCCATCCGGCGGAGCGGGCGCTACAATATCAGGGAAACACTGGGGGATTGGGCCGCTCATGGATCACTCACCGATGATCGCTGACGAGATGGTGGTGTTCGCCCAGGTGGTGGAGCACAACGGCTTCACCGCGGCGGCCCGACGCCTGAAAGTGCCCAAGGTGCGGGTCAGCCGCGCCGTGGCCACGCTGGAACGCGCGCTGGGCGCGCGGCTGCTCGAGCGCACCACGCGGCGCATCGCGCTGACCCCGGCGGGGCGTTCGATCCTCGCGCATTGCCAGCGGGTGGCCCTCGAGGTGGAATCCGCCCGCGCCGCCCTGCAGCCCGTCGCCGACGGTGCGCAGCTGCGGGTGCTGATCGACCAGGGATTCGGGCGGCTGCTGGTGGCGCCGCTGGTGCCCCGTTTCCTCGAGCGTTTCCCGGGCGTGACGCTGCGACTGCTGAACGTCGAGGAGGCCGCCGACGGGGGCTTCGATGTGGCACTGCGCACCGATGGCGTGGTCGGCGAGGGCGAGGTGGCCAGCTCACTGGGGACGCCGCCGATGATCCTGTGCGCCGCGCCGCAATACCTGGTCGGCAAGGAGGCGCCCCAGTCACCGAGCGAGCTTGGGCAGCACGCACTGCTGTGGGCCGGCACCGGCCCCGATGCCACGCTGCGACTCGCCAAGGACGGCGGGACGGTGATGGTGCCAGGCACGCCCCGGCTGGTGGCGCAGGACCTCGCCGCGCTGCATGGCGCCGTGACCGCGGGCCTGGGCATCGGCGCGCTGCCGGAATTCATGTGCCGCAATGGCCTCGCGATGAAGCGCCTGCTGCGGCTGCTGCCCGAGTGGGAGGTGGCCGATCCGGTGGAGCTGACGGCCGTGGCGCCGGCGGCCCGCGCGCAGGCGCCCGAGGTGCGCAGCTTCATCGACTTCCTGGCCGCAAACATCGTGCCGGCACTGGCCGGCGCGCCCGATACTGCGGGGGTCCGTCCCGCGATGAAGAGGTGAATTGATGTACCAGGCGCCACTGCGCGATCTGCGCTTCGTGATGCAGGAGCTGCTCGGCAGCGAGAACGTGCTCGTCCCAGCCTATTCCGAGATCGATTATTCCGGCGAACTGGCCGAGAACATCCTTGAAGAGGCGGCGAAATTCGCCGAAGGCGTGCTTGAGCCGCTCAACGCGCCGGGCGACCGCGAGGGCGCGAAATGGACGCCCGAAGGGGTGGTGATGCCGGCGGGCTTCCGCGAGGCCTACCAGGCCTACGCGGAGTCAGGCTGGGCGCAGCTGGCGATCGGCACGGAACTGGGTGGCCAGGGCATGCCGCAACTGCTGAACACCGCGGTGGAAGAACTCATGTTCGCCGCGAACATGGCGTTCTTCCTCGGCACCTCGCTGGCGCGCGGCGCGGTCGAGGCCATTGCCGCCTCGGCGACCGAAGAGCAGAAAGCCCGCTTCCTGCCAAAGCTCGCCAGCGGCGAGTGGATGGGCACGATGAACCTCACCGAGCCGCAGGCCGGCAGCGACCTGGGCCTGCTGCGCACGCGCGCGGTGCCCGAGGGCGACCACTACCGCCTGTTCGGCCAGAAGATCTTCATCACCTATGGCGACCACGACCTGGCCGACAACATCATCCACCTGGTGCTGGCGCGCATCGAGGGGGCACCCGAGGGCGTGAAGGGCATCTCGCTGTTCTGTGTGCCGAAGCGGCTGGTCGATGCCGATGGCTCCGCCGGGGCGCCGAACGACCTGCGCTGCATCTCGATCGAGCACAAGCTCGGCATCCATGCCAGCCCGACCTGCGTGATGAGCTTCGGCGAGAAGGACGGCGCCATCGGCTATCTGCTCGGTCCGCCCAATGCCGGCCTGTCGTTCATGTTCATCATGATGAACGCCGCGCGGCTGTCGGTGGGTGTGCAGGGACTGGCGCAGTCCGAGCGCGCCTGGCAGGCCGCGCGTGAGTGGGCGCGCACGCGCCTGCAGGGACGCACCGAGTCGAACCCGGGTCCGGTGCCCATCATCGAGCACCCCGACGTGCGGCGCATGCTGCTGTCGATGAAGTCGCGCACCGAGGCGATGCGCGCACTGTGTGCCTACGCGGCGCTGGAGCTGGACAAGAGCCAGCGGGTCGGCGACGAGGCGGCGCGCAAGACGTCGCTGGCGCGCGCGGAGCTGCTGATCCCGATCGTGAAGGGCTGGTGCACCGAGACCGGCACCGAGGTGACGTCACTGGGCATGCAGGTGCATGGCGGCATGGGCTATGTGGAGGAGACCGGTGCCGCGCAGCCGCTGCGCGACGTGCGCATCGCGTCCATCTATGAGGGCACCACCGGCATCCAGTCGAATGACCTGATCAACCGCAAGCTGGCGCGCGACCGGGGCGCGGCAATGCAGTCGCTGCTGCAGGACCTGCTGGCTGAGCTGAATGCCTCCCGTGCAATGGGCGCTGCCGCGAAGGCGGCGCGCAACGCAGCCACCGAGGCGCTGACCACGCTGCGTGACGCGACGGAGGCCGTGCTGCGTCTGCATGCCGAGCAGCCGGCACTGGCGATGTCGGTGTCGGTGCCTTTCCTGAAGCTGTGCGGCACGACCATCGCCGGCGCGTTGATGGCGCGCGCGGCCGCCGTGGCGGAAGCCGCGGGCGAGGGCGCGGACGCGCAGTTCTACCAGGCGAAGCTCGTCACGTGCCGCTTCTATGCCGAGCAGGTGCTGCCCGAGGCCATCGGCCTCGCGCGGGTGGTGAAGGGCGGGGCCGCGAGCGTCGTCGACGCCGCGCCGGCGTTGCTCTAACGCGGCGGCGGCGTGCGCGGGGCCGGGGTGCTGCCGGAATGCAGCGTGGCCCCGGCGGGCGGCGGCAGGTCGGGCCCGGCCTGCGCGGGCGCAGCCTGTGTGGGCGATGCGGTGGCGTCCGGGTCGGCTGCCGGCGTCGGCAGCGGGTCCGGCGGCCAGGTGCTCGGCCACAGCACCGCGCCGGTCAGCACGAATGCGGCCGCCGCCACCAGCAGCATCGCCATCCACACGTTGCCGGCAAAGGTGAACAGCAGCACCGCCTCGAGGAACTGCAGCAGGCCGAGCAGCACGATCACCTCGCGCGACACCGCCGGCGGCCTGAACGCGACGAGCGCGTAAAGCAGGCCGATCAGCAGCGCCTGGAAACCGAAGGCCAGCCACAGCGCGCGGATCGACGCCTGCAGCGCCGGCTGCACGCTGCTGTTGGCCAGCGCCACATCCAGCGTCATCGTGTAGGTGATGAAGTAATACATCGTCACCGCCAGCAGCGCGCCCGCGCCCACCAGCATGCAGAAGCGGAAGATCTGGTAGCGACGCATGTCTACCCCCTGCCCATCACGCGCGCGGCCGGCGGCGGGGCATTCAGTGAATCGAGGAAATCGCGACGCTGGCCCAGGTCCATGTGCATCCAGTCGAGCTTGGTGTTGAGCTGCTGACGCAGTTGCGTGTCGGAGGTGGTGACAGGCGCATCGTGGCGCGCCGCGGGCTGGTCGGCAAGTGCGGGGCGCGCGCCGCCGAGCAGCGCCAGCACGGCGGCCTGCACGCGCGCATCGCGGGGCAGCTCGTTGTGGGCCACCTCGCAGTACCAGGCGCGGCAGCCTGCGAGCACGGCCCGCTGCTGCGGCACGGTGCCGTCGCCGCCGTAGTCGTAGCGGTACCAGAACTCGCCCTGTGCATGCACGGCGTTGACGGTCGTGAGGAAGCCGTGGCCTGCGATGGCGTCGATGCGGTCATCCGCGCCGCCGGCATCGAACAGCGGGGCGCGCGCCAGCAGCGTGGCATTGGGCTGCGGGCCCATGCGCGGCCATTGCTGCGGATCGATCAGGTCCGGGTTCGCGTCACGCGGCAGCATCTGGTAGAGGCTGTGGAAGCTCGAGAACACCTCGCGCGCCAGCAGTTCCGGCGTGTGCAGCGGATCGATCTGTGCCAGGCGGCGGACCAGCGGGTAAACGCCGCGCACGGCCTGCACCGGCGCGAAAGAGCCGCGGTGCGGCGCGCCGAGCGTGATCACATGGCGGATCCGATCGCCAGCCTTCGTGCGCAGCGCCGCGCGCGCGATGAGCCCACCCATGCTGTGGCCGACCACGCTGATCTCGCGCGCATCGCACGCGTCGATCGCGGCGGCCAGCGCCTCGGCCGCCTCGGACAGGTCGCGCCGCCAGTCATAGGGCAGGCAGCGCACCGTGTAACCGGCGACGCTCAGCGCCAGCTTCAGCGGCAGCCAGGTGTGCAGCACCGGGCCGCTGGTGACGAGCGTCTCGCCGGGCAGACGCAGCAGCTGCAGGCGGCCGTGATGGATGTCGGTGGGATCGAGCCACAGCAGGTTGTCGGGCGTGGGCCGGGCGCGGGGCAGCGCAATCTGCGTGCCCATGATGCCGGGCACGTACCAGACCACACGCTGCGGGTCCTGCGTGGCGGCGGCCGCCGCGATCGCCAGCGCGCGCAGGTGTTCATGTTCGGCTTCACCGAAATAGGCGATGAGTTCGCGGCGATGCTCGCCGGTGGCCAGCCACTGCTCGATCTTGCCCTCGGGCCAGACCAGCCTGTCATAGGCGGAGACTTCGTTCATATCGGTCATGCGGCCACCTGGCGCAGCGCGGTCTCGGCGATCACCTCGCACACGGCCTCGATGGCCGGGCCGCGCGCCGAGGTCTTGCGCCACAGCGCGCCGATGTGGCGCACCGGGACCGGTGCCGCGAACGGCACCGTCACCAGCCCGCGCGCGTTGCCGTAGGCGCCGGAGCTGGCCAGCAGCGGCAGCAGCGTGATGCCGCTGCCGGAGGCGACCATCTGTCGCAGCGTCTCGAGCGAGGTGGCGCGGAAGTCCTGCTTCTCGCGCGCATCGATGCGTGAGCAGATGTCCAGCGCCTGCTCGCGCAGGCAGTGGCCGTCCTCGAGCAGCAGCAGGGTCTCGCCGTTCAGGTCGGCGGGCTTCACCGTGCGGCGACCCGCCAGCTCATGCTGCTCGGGCACCGCGACGGTGAACGGCTCATCGTAAAGACGGCGCTCGATCAGTCCATCGGAGGGCACCGGCAGCGCCAGCAGGCCCACGTCGATGTCACCGGCCTGCAGGTGATCGAGCAGCGGCCCGGTCTGGTATTCGTACAGCAGCAGCTCCAGCCGCGGCAGCTTGCGGCGGATGCGCGCCGCCACCAGCGGCAGCAGGTAGGGACCCACCGTCGGCAGCAGCGCCATGCGCAGCCGCCCGGCCAGCGGGTCGCGCCGCGTCTCGGCCAGCGCCACGATCTCGTCGCTGGCCTCGATGATGCGCCGGGCGCGCGCCACCACCTGCGTGCCGGCCTCGGTGAGCGCGATGCGCCGCGGATGCCGCTCGATCAGCTGCACGCCGAGGTAGTCCTCGAGCTTCTTGATCTGTGCCGACAGGGTCGGCTGGCTGACGAAGCACCGCGCCGCGGCCTGCCCGAAGTGGCGCGTCTCGGCCACTGCAACCAGGTAACGCAGGTCCTTGAGCTTCAGGTCGGCCATTGACCGATTCTATCGGCATCAGGCCAGTGATTCGGTCGATATCGTCGGCGGGAGCAGCTTGTACACCACGGGCGTGACCAGTCGCGCAAGCAGGGTCGAGGCGAGCAGGCCGCCGATGATGGTCCAGGCCATCGGCGAGTACAGCCCGGATCCCTGCACGGCCAGCGGCAGCAGGCCTCCGATCGCGGTGGCCGACGTGAGCAGGATGGGCAGGAAGCGGATCTCGCCGGCCTGCTCGATGGCTTCGTCCAGCGCCACGCCCTTCTGGCGCAGCTGGTTCGTGAAGTCCACCAGCAGGATCGAGTTCTTGATTTCGATGCCGAGCAGCGCGACCAGGCCGATGGCCGCAGTGAACGACAGCGTGTAGCCGGTGACCAGCAGCATCAGCAAGGCGCCCAGCGCGCCCAGCGGCACCACGGTGAGCACGATCAGCGTGGACCTGAAATCGCCGAACTCCAGCACCAGGATCGCGAAGATGCCGAACAGCGCCACGATGATCGCGATGCCGATGCCGCCGAAGGCCTTGGCGCCCGCCTCGGCCTCGCCGCCGAGCCGGTAGCGGTAGCCGCGCGGCCAGTCGAAGGCCTCCAGCTGCGCCACCACATCGCGCGTCACCGCGGCGGTGTTGAAGCCGGTGGCCACTTCGGCGTCGATGGTCACCGCGCGTTCGCGATCGAAGCGCTGGATCCGGGTGGGCGCCTCGGCGAAACGAAGTTCTGCCAGCTGCTCCACCGGCAGCAGCTGGCCGGTGACCGTCGGGATGCGTGCCTCGCCCAGCGTGCGCCAGTCGGCGCGCTCGCCGGTGGCCGAGCGCAGCACGATGTCGTACTGCTCGCCATCGTCGGCGCGGAAGGCGCCGACGCTCTGTCCGGCCAGTGCGAGGCGCAGCGCCTGGTCGAAGGCGGCCATCGGCACGCCGAGCAGCGCCGCCTTGGCCGGGTCGGGTGCCAGCTGCAGGTTCGTGCGCGCCACGCGCAGCGGGTTCTCCACGTCGCGGGTGCCGGGCACCGCCTCGATCAGTTCCTGCACCTGCGCCGCCAGCGTTTCGAGCTGCGCAAGGTCCTCGCCGATGATGCGCACGGCTACCGGTGCGGACAGCGGTTCGCCCTGCGTGAACTCGTGCACGGTGATCTTTGCGCCCGGATACGTCGCGAACTCGCGGCGCAGCGCATCGAACAGGCGCGGCGTGGCGCGCGGGTCATAGTCCTCGAGCAGCACGAACAGCTCCGCGCGATGCGGGGCGTCGTTCGTGACCAGGTGGTTGTAGTAGATCTGCGGGTTGCCGTGGCCGAGGTTCGAGAACACGCTGCGCACCTCGGGCCGCCGCGCCAACGCCTCTTCGGCGAACTCCATCGCGCGCCGCGTCTCGGCGAGGCTGCTGCCATTGGGCGTGCTGATGCCCACCAGGAACTGCGGCGTATCGGCCTTCGGGAACAGGCTGGTGCCCACCAGCGGCACCAGCAATGCGCTGAGCAGCAGCGCGCCACCCAGTGACACCGCGACGGTGGCGCGCGGCCGCGCCAGGCAGTAATGCAACGCGGGGCGGTAGTAGCGATGGATCGCGCCCATCACGCGCCCCAGCAGCCGGTTGTGCGCCGGCTCTCCCTTCGCAGGATCAGCCAGCACGCGGCTGGCGATGAATGGCACGAAGAACAGCGCGACGAACAATGAGCCAAGCACGGTGGCGATGATGGTCACCGGCAGCACGCGGATGAACATGCCGGGGATGCCGGGCAGCACCGCAAGCGGCAGGAAGGCCAGCACCAGCGCCGCGGTGCAGCCGAGGATGGCCTCGAGGATCTGCTTGGTGCCCAGGATCGCCGCCTGCGTGCGCGAGTGACCCATCCGAAGGTGGCGCGAGATGTTCTCGACCACGACGATGGAGTCATCCACCAGCAGGCCCAGCGACAGCACGAAGCCGGCGATGGTGATCTGGTTCAGCGAATAACCCAGTGCATGCAGCACCGCCATGCCGATCGCCATCGACAGCGGCACCGCCACCATGACGATGCCGGCCGCCCGCAGTCCCAGGGGCAGCAGCGTCAGCAGCACCAGGCCGATGGCGATGGTGAAGTCGGTGTACAGGCGGTTCAGGCGCGCGGCGACGTTTCGGCTCTGTGCGAAGCCGCGCTCGAGCGCGATGCGCGACGGCAGCGTGGGTTCGAATGCGTCCAGCGCAGCGTCGATGCGCTGCTGCACCTCGATGATGTTGTGTCCGGGCTGCTGCGTGGCGGTGACGAACACGGCGCGCTGGCCGTTGTAGCGCCCGACGTGCGTATGCTGCGCCTCTGCCCAGGACACCTCGGCCACATCGCCCACGCGCACCGGCAGGCCATTGGCCGCGCGCACCGTGGTGTCGCGCAATGCCTCGATGCGGTCGTAGCCGCCGCCGGTCTGCACGCTGAAGCTGCGCGGACCCAGGTCAATCACGCCGGCGGGGATGCTGGAGTTCGCCGCCTGGATCGCCTGCGCCACCAGCTGCGGCGTCACGCCGAGCCGCTGCATGCGCGCCGGGTCCAGCTGCACGCGCAGTTCGCGCGCCGGATACGCCCATGCGTCCGTGTTGCGCACGCCATCCACCGCCTTGAGCACATCCTCCAGGTCATTGGCGGCGGACTGCAGTTCGCGGTAGGGCGCCTCCCCGGACACCAGTGCCAGCTGCACGATGTTCACCTGCGTCGGGCCCCAGCGCTGCACGTCGACGGCGCGGATGGCGGCGGGCAGTGTCGGACGCAGCGCATTGACCTCGCGCGTCACCTCATCGGTCTTGCGGTCGGCGTCCGCGTGCGCGGCAAATTCCACCGCGACCACGGCCACGCCATCGGCGACGGTGGTCTCGATGCGCGTGACATCGTCGAGCTCGGCGATCACGTCCTCGACCGGCTTGGCGAACTCGCGCTCGAGGTCCACCGGATCCGCACCGGGATAGATGCCGGTGATCAGGAAGCCCGGCGCCTTGATGTGCGGGTCCTCCTCGCGCGGCAGGCCGAGGAAGGCCGCCACGCCAAGCGCCACCACGCACAGGAAGGCCACCAGCGTGAACTGGTGGCGGCGGATCGGGAACTCGATCAGCCTCACGGCACCACAGCGATGGCGTCGCCGTCGTCGAGGTATGGCGCGCCGGCGGTGATCACCTGTTCGCCGGCGGCGAGCCCCGCGCGCACGGCGACGGTTTCGGCGGTGATGAAGGCCACCTGCACGGCGCGGCGGCGCGCAATGCCGTCTTCGGCGAGGAACACCGCCGCGTTCTCGCCATGACCTTCGAGCACGGCGCCGATCGGCACATGCGGCAGCGTGGCGGTATCGGTCGCCATCTCCACCCGCGCCACGAGGCCGCTGACCAGCCTGTGACCCGGCGCCTCGATCCGGGCCTCGATCGGGAACAGCCCGGTGGCCGGATCCGCGGCACCGGCGACCTGCGTGACTGCGGCGCTGAAACGCTCGCCCGGCCAGGCGTCCACCTGCACAGTGACGGAATCACCGCCGCGGATTCGCACCACATGCCGGTCCGCCACGGCGAAGCGCACCACATGGCCACTGTCATCGCGGCCCACCACCAGCACCACCTGGCCGGGCGCGACGTTCTCGCGCGCGTCGACCAGACGGCGCAGCACGCGACCATCGGCGGGCGCGCGGATCTCCGCCGTGCCGGCATTGAAGCGCGCGGCGGCGACCTGCGCGCGTGCGACGCCGGCCTGCGTGCGCAGGTTCTCCAGCTGCTCCAGCGGGATCACCTGGTCGGCATGCAGCGCCTCGCCGCGGGCGAGATCCCGCTCGGCCTGCTCGGCCAGCTGCGCCACCTGCGCGACCTGCGCATCGATCTCGGTCTGGTCAAGGCGCGCGAGCAGCTGCCCGCGCCGCACGGCATCGCCCTCGCGCACGGTGACCTGCTGCACAAGGCCGCCGGTCTTGAAGGACAGGCGCTGTTCGTCGCGCGCGGCAATGACGCCGGTGGCCTGGATGGACGGGGTGGCCGGGCCGGTCGTCACCGTGGCCAGCCGCACCGGCGTGGGCTCAGGGGCCGCGGCGGGCTCGCGTTCGCTGCAGGCGGCGAGCAGCAGGCCCGTCGCAACGAGCGGCACAAGTCGCGACCACCGCGGCGCAGGACGTGAGGGCATCGCTGGGTTCATGGCGTGGGTCCCGGATTGCGGTTGCCGGGCGCCGCGCCCGGAAGTTCGCCGGCGGCGTACTGCAGTTCGATCTGCCGCTGCAGCAGCTCGAAACGGTCGACGTTCAGCGCCAGCTCCGCCGCGGTGAGCGCGTTGCGCGCATCGAGGAACTCCGCCTGGCTGATGGTGCCGGCGTCGCGCTTGCGCCCGGCGATGCGCTGCACGGCGCGCGCCGCCTCGGCGCGCGACTCGGCCACTGCGACGGATTCCTCGATGGCGGCGAGCCGGTCGCGCGCCTGCTGCTGCTCGAGCAGGACCTGGCGCAGCAGGGACTCCTGCTGCAGCCGTGCCTGCCGCGCGGCGAGGCGCGCGCGTTCGGCCTCGGCGCGGTTCGCGCCGCCGTCGAACAGCTTCCAGCTGAACACCAGCGATGCCGCGGCATAGTTGTAGTCGGGACCGAAGTCCCAGTCCTCGCCCTGCGTGCCGGCGTCCACGCCCAGCGACAGCGACGGGCGCAGCGCCGCGCGTGCCGCCTGCTGCTGCGCGCTGGCGGCGGCGCCGAGCGCATCGGCCTGTGCGAGCTCGGGGCGGATGGCGCCGGCATCCTGCGAAGCCGCCATGCGCAGCGATTGCGCCGGCAGCGGCGCATCCTCCAGCGGCGTCTCGAGCGGACGGTTGAGCAGGAAATTCACATAGCTGCGCGCCTGGCCGATCTGGTCGGTGGTGGCGCGCAGCTGCTGCGCCACGGCCAGCTGCTCGGTGCGCGCGCGCAGCACCTGGTCCTCGGTGACGCGGCCATTGGCGTGCAGCGACTCGTTCACGCGCAGGTTCTCGTCCAGCACCGCAAGGGAGGCCTGCAGCACCTCGCGCGCGCGCAATGCCTTCAGCCACTCCAGGTATCCCAGCCACACGTCGCGGCGCAATTGCCGCTCGATCACGGCATGCCCGGCGCGCGCGCCACGCAGCAGGGCACGCTGCGCGCGCGCCGCGGCCGGGATGGCCGGCTGGTACAGCGGCTGGCGCAATGTGAGTCGCGTGTCCTGTTCGCGTTCGCGCTGGAAGGGAACAGTCTGGTCGGCCAGCGGCGCGAATCGCGGCGGCTCGCCATGCTGCGCGAGCAGCTCGTTCAGGGTCTGGTAGGCCGGATTCAGCAGGGTGCCGAGCGGCAGGTCGATCTGGCGGCCCCCATCCGAGCGCGTGTAGCGCGCCTGCAGGGACAGCTCGGGGAAGAACCGGGCGCGGGCCGCATCGAGTGCCGCCTCGGCGCGCTGCACTTCCAGCTGCTGGCCCTGCAGCGCGAGATTGCCCTGCAACGCGATCGCGACGTATTCGTCGGCGACCGTGGCCACATCACGCGTGGCCTGCGCCGCCTGCACGGATCCGGTTGGCAGCAGTGCTGCCAGCGCCACCAGCATCCATGCCGGCCCGGGCGCGTTCACGGCACGGCGCTCAGTCCGCGCCGCATCAGCAGCAGCGCATGGTCATAGAGTTGCAGCGGATCGCTGTTGCGATGGGCCAGCACGGCACCTTTGGTGTTGGCGATCTGGATCACGCCATGCATGAAACCCCACAGCGCGATGGCCACCGCGTCGGGCGAACCCACATCCTGGCGGATGGAGCCGTCGGTGATTCCATCGCGGATCGCCTGCGTCATCTCCTCGTGGCAGAGCTTGCCCACCGCATGGCAGTGCGCATGCTGCTGCAGGTCCTCCGGCGCGCGGGCCTCGAGGTGCGCGAGGGCCTGGAAGTACACGGGGAGTTCGCGTGCATAGCGCACGTAGGCGCTGCCCATGGCCTCGAGCCGGGCGAGGCCAGTCGCCCCCTCGCGCGTGGCGGTCCCGAAGCGTTCGTGCAGCAGCTCCATCGCGCGCTCGCACAGCGCGAGGTGCAGGGCCTGCTTGTCCTGGAAATAAACGTAGAGGAGGGCGCGCGAGAGGCGGGCCCGGCGAGCCACCTGGTCCATCGTGATGGCATCGAAGCCGTGCTCCGCGGCGGAATCCGCCGCCGCATCCAGTATCTCGGCGCGGCGGCGGACCCGTTCCTCCTGGCGGCGTGCTGTCAGCTCCGTCACTACGGTGACGATATGTCAGTGGTTGACGGCGTGTCAAAGTCTGACATTGAGTGATTCATGGTCGATACAATCTTGCAATCATGGCGTCCACTGGCTCACCGTCTGCGCCAATCCAGCACGAATCGCTTCCGCTGTGGTGGGGCCTGGTTTGCCGGGGCCGGCCGCGGTTCCCAGGCAGATGAAGCCGAGCAGATGGTCCGCCTCTCCCAGCCCGAATTCGCCCTTGAACGCCCCATCGAACACGCCGAGGCCCGAGAACAGGTACGCGGCATAGCCCAGCGCATGCGCCGCATTGAGCACCAGCTGCGTGGCGCCGGCCGCGGCGAAGGCCTGCTCGATCGCCGGCACCTTGTGCGCGGTGTTGATCTTCGCCGCCGCGACCACCAGCAGCGGGGCGCGGGCCGTCAGCCGGTATTTCTCGCGGTTGGCCTCGTAACGGGACGGGTCGCCGCTGACCCGCGTGGCGGCAGCGGCCAGCCGGTCGAAGAACACCTCGTACTGCTCGGGCCGCACCACGAAAAAGCGCCACGGCCGCAGGCGGCCATGGTCCGAAGCGCGCTGCGCCGCACCGAGGATCTGCTCCAGCTCCGCGTCGCCGGGGGCCGGGGCCTGCATGAACGCGCCCGCCAGCGATGACCGCGTGAGCAGGGACTGGATCGGGGACATCGTCGTGGCATTCATGGCGTTCTCGCGGGCGGTCGGTGACGGGGGAGGAGCGGGGCATTCTATCGGACGATGCCGCGGCACCGGCGCGACCGTGCCCGCATCGGACCCCCGCCGCTGCCCGCGACTCAGTCGTCGCGGAAATTCTGGAACTGCAGCGGCACACCCACCTCGGCCTTGCGCAGCAGTGCCATTGCCGCCTGCAGGTCATCCTTCTTCTTGCCGGTGACGCGCACCTTGTCGCCCTGGATCTGCGCCTGCACCTTCAGCCCCGACTCCTTCAGCAGCTTCACCACCTCACGGCTGTTGTCCTTGTCGATGCCGTGCTTCAGCGTGACCTTCTGCCGCGTGCCCCCGAGGTTGCGGTCGATGTCCTCGACCTCCATGCAGTTCACGTCGATGCCGCGCTTCGAGAGCCGCATCCTGAGGATGTCGAGCATCTGCTTGAGCTGGAAATCCGCCTGCGCCTTCATCGTGATCACGAACGGCGTCTTCGCCTCGCGCTCATAGGTGGCGCCACTGCCGCGGAAGTCGAAGCGCTGCTCCAGCTCGCGGTTGGCCTGGTCGATGGCATTGGTGACTTCGTGGCCGTCCAGTTCGGACACGGTGTCGAATGAGGGCATCTAGAAAGCCTCCTGGGCAAATCCGTCGGCGCCGCGGCGCCAGGGTGTCCACAGCAGCTGCACCGCGCCGACGTCCAGGTCGGACTTGCGCGGTGCCAGCGCCAGTTCGCGCAGCGCCAGGCTGGCGGGCGCGTGCGCATCCTCCAGCGCCTTGACCGCCGCGTCCAGTTCCTGCGCCAGATCGTCGAGGCGGCGCTCGATGGATTCCATCGATTCCTCGGCCCGCGCGACATCGGCCGCTTCACGCGAGATGCGCGAGGCGGCGCGTGCGGCTGATGTGGCGCGGCCCACGTTCGCGGCGGAGGCCACCTTGCGGCCGAACAGCGCGCCCAGCAACGTGGCACCCACGGACAGCGCCGCGGTGGTCTTCTGCTGCGCGGCCTGCTCGCGCTCGCGCTCGATGCGCTGCTGCGCGCGCAGCCGCTGGTCCCGCAGGCTGGCCAGCTTCGGCGCGTATTTCTGCTGCAGCTTCAATGTGGCCGCATCCCGCCGCTCGCGCGCGACCAGCTGCAGCCGGGTGCGGAAATCGCCTTCGGATTCGCCCGGCTGCGAGACCGCGTCGAGCGCGTCGCAGGCCAGCAGCGTCAGCCGATGGTGCTGGTACAGGAATGTCGCGAGGGACTTGCCCCATCGCGCGTAGCTGGCGGCGCGCAGCGCGGTGGCCGGCGGCGCGCTGAAGCGGGCGCCGGCGAGCGCCTGCGCCTGCGTGGTGGCGGGTGCGGGTCGGGCAGCGGCCCAGTCGGCGTCACCGCCCTCATCGAAAGGCGCGGCGAGCGTGAGCGTCTGCCAGGCATCGACGCCAGTGCCGCGATCGACGAAATGCAGGCGCGCGGCAGCCAGCACGCCGGGGCGATAGGTGATGTCAGTGCCGCCGCCCATGGCGGGGATGAAGGCCTGGCGCACCTCCGCGGGCAAGGCAGGCGGGATGGCCGCTTCAGTGCCACCGGTGGCTGCGGCGGATGGCGCGGATGCGGCGATGGCAGGTGATGTGGATGGGTCCGCGCCCGGTGAAGGGTGCGCGCCCGCCGCCGTCATCGCGCCGCCGCCGGCAGCGGCCTTGCGCCGCGGCGCCATCAGCCGTCCGATCTCGGGCAGGGTCAGCGGCCCGCGCAGATAGGACAGCAGCCACCGCGTCTTCAGCAGCACTGGTGCCTCATCGTGCACATTGCGCATCAGGAAGACGCGCGGTGTCAGCGCGCCGAGCAGGCGGGCCAGCTCCTCGCGCGACGGGCCGCTGCCGCCCATCGCGGCGGTGAGGCCATCGAGCAGCCGGTCGCGGTCGCGTTCGGTCTGCAGCCGGCCGATCAGCCATGTGCCGGTGTTGCCGAGGCCCTTGTAGTCGAGATCCACCGGGTTCTGCGTCGCCAGCACCACGCCCAGGCCATAGGCGCGCGCCTGCTTCAGCAGCGTCAGCATCGGAAGCTTCGAGGGCGGATTCGCGGTTGGCGGAAAGAAGCCGAAGATCTCGTCCATGTAGAGCAGCGCGCGCAACGACGAGGTGCCACGCTGGCGGCGCATCCAGTCGCGCACCTCGTTCAGCAGCAGCGTGACCACGAACATGCGCTCGGCATCTGACAGATGCGCGATGGAGATGATCGCGATGCGCGGCTTGCCTTCAGGCGTGAACAGCAGCCGCTGCGCATCCAGTGGTTCACCGCGCGTCCACGCCGCGAGCCGCGGCGAGGCCAGCAACGCGTTGATGGCCAGCGCCAGTTCGGTGCGGGCCTTCGCCGGAAAGAACGTCTCGAGGTCCAGCGCGCCGAGCTGGTCGAATGGGGGTCTCTGCACGCCGGCGACCAGCGCGGCCAGTGGCAGGTCGCGGCCATTGCGCCAGGCTTCGTCGATCAGCTTTGACAGCAGGATGTGGTCGCGGCTCTGCAGCGGGTCGGCCTCGCGTCCCAGCAGCGCGAGAAGGCCCGACGCCGCTGCGCCGATGCGATCGGCCAGCGCGCCCTCGTCGGCGCGCTGTTCGGCCGGCGGCGCGGCGAAGGATTGCAGCATCGACAGCGGCAGGCCGGCGTCGGAGCCGGGCGTGTAGATGGCCATGTCGACCGCATCGCGCAGCCGGGCGATGCGCTCGGGCGGCTGCGCCCATTCGGCCAGGCCACCGCGCCATTGCCCGGCGACCTGCGCCGCATATTGCTCGACGCCGAGCCCGCGCCGCGCCGCCTCGCCATCATCGACCCAGCCGGCGAAATCCTGTGCGGCGAGCTGCGGAAAATTCAGCAGCAGGTTGCCGAGGTCGCCTTTCGGATCGATGCAGATCGCCGGCACGCCATCGATGCCTGCCTCTTCGAGCAACGCGAGGCACAGGCCGGTCTTGCCGCTGCCGGTCATGCCCACGCACACCGCATGCGTGGTGAGGTCGCGCGAATCGTAGAGCAGTGGCTCTTCGAGCGTGCGGCCCGACGCCGGATCGAACACCTTGCCCAGGTAGAAGGCGCCGAGCTTCTCGTAATCGCTGGTCATGCGGCACGCGCGGAAAAATCAGGGAATGGCGCAAGCATAAAGGAAGCCACGCACGGCCGTGCGACGTAGAATCGCCGCATGGAATTGCTGGAATCCCTGCAGCAGCCGCTGCAGCAGAATCCGTGGCTGCTGACGCTGCTGCAGGTGCTGGCCCTCATCGCTGCCGTCTGGCTTGCAAGCCTCGTCACCAAGTTGTTGCTGGTGCGCGCGATCGGGCGCGCGATGCGCAGCATGCCCGGCCGCTGGTATGACGCGCTGATCGGCCATGGCGTGATCCCGCGCCTGGCCGATGTGGTCCCGGCGCTGGTCGTGCACTACGGCATCGTGTGGGTGACGGGGCTGTCGCCGCTGGTGGTGACCGTGGTGCGCGGCGTGGCCGGCGCCTATGTGGTGCTGACCCTGGCGCTGGCGCTGAGCCATGTGCTCACGGCCGTCGGCGCCATCTATGAACAGGCCGATCCGGAGCGCGCGCAGTCGCGGCCCATCAAGGGCTACCTGCAGCTGACGCGCATCGGCATCTTCATGATCGCCGCCATCCTGGTGGTGGCGGCACTGTTCAACCGCGATCCGCTGCTGCTGCTTTCCGGCCTGGGCGCGCTCACCGCGGTGCTGCTGCTGGTGTTCAAGGACACGCTGCTGTCATTCGTCGCCAGCGTGCAGCTCTCGGCGCATGACATGCTGCGCGTCGGCGACTGGCTGGAGATGCCGCAGCTCAATGCCGATGGCTACGTGATCGACATCTCGCTGCACACCGTCAAGGTGCAGAACTGGGACAAGACCATCACGATGATCCCGACCTGGCGGCTGATCAGCGACAGCTTCAAGAACTGGCGCGGCATGTTCGAGTCCGGTGGCCGCCGCATCAAGCGTGCGCTGTACATCGACCAGACCTCGGTGCGCTTCCTCGAAGATGCCGAACGCGACCGCCTCGACCGGCTGGTGCTGCTGCGCGGCTACCTGGAAAGGAAGCGCGCCGAACTCGAGGAGTTCAACGCCGGCCTGCGCGCGCAGGGTTCCGATCCGCTGAACGAGCGGCGCGTCACCAACATCGGCACCTTCCGTGCCTATGTGGACGCCTATATCTCGAACCATCCGAAGATCAACCAGGACATGATCCACATGGTGCGGCAGCTGCAGCCGGGCCCGCAGGGCCTGCCGCTGGAGCTGTACTGCTTTACCGCCAGCACCGCCTGGGTGGTGCACGAGGGAGTGCAGGCGGACATCTTCGATCACCTCTATGCCATCCTGCCGCAGTTCGGGTTGCGGGCCTTCCAGACCCCGGCCGGCGCGGACATCCGCGGCGCACTGCAGGAACTCGCCCCGCGCGACCGCTTCGCGCTGCCGTCGACTTGACGGGGCGCAAACCCGCTGGCCATACTGCCCGGCATGAAGATGACCCACACCGCTGCACGCTGGTGGTGGCCCCACTCCTGACGGAGCGGGGTGCTGGTCGTCTTGCGCAAGCTTTAAACAGCTTCACGACTCCATACCAGAACCCATCTCCGGCACTCCCGGTGATGGGTTTTTTATTGTCCGACGGAAACATCGCGCACACGCAAGGATCACGTTCTGAAACCGCCATTCGACATCGCCGGGGACCTCGACACGCCGGTATCGGCCTTCGCGAAGCTCGCCTCGTTCAATCCGCGGTTCCTGCTCGAGAGCGTGGAGGGTGGCGAGCGACTGGCCCGCTACTCGTTCATCGGTTTCGGCAACGGGCTGGAGGTGCGCCTCGACGCGCGCGCGCTGACCATCGGCGGCAACGTCTATCCGGTGCCCGAGTCGAAGGAGGGCCTGCTGCTGCGCCTGCGCGAGGCGCTGGCCCGCGCGCCCCGACCGCTGCCGGAGCTGCCCGGCGTGCCGCTGGCCGGCGGACTGGTCGGCTTCACCGCCTATGACGTCGTCCGCTTCTTCGAGCGTCTGCCCGCGCGCCTGCCGCGCCGCCCCGAGGCGCCGGTGCTGCACTATGTCGCGCCTGAATCACTGCTGGTGTTCGACCACCTGACGCGCGGCATCGCGCTGCTGCATGCCGGCAGCGAGGCCGAGCGGCAGGTGCTGCGCCGTGAGGTGATCGCGGCGCTGCGCGGCGGCATCGTGTTCCCGCGCACGCAGAAGGGGTTCAGTGATCCGGCGGTGTCGCTGGGGCGCGAGGACTACATGGCCGGCGTGCGGCGCGTGCAGGACTACATCGCGGCCGGCGATGTCTACCAGCTGGTGCTGGCTTCGAAGTTCTCCGGACGCCATCAGCTCGATCCCTTCCAGGTGTATCGCGCGCTGCGCCTGATCAATCCGTCGCCCTACATGTATTACTGCCAGCTCGGCGGCGTCACCGTCGTCGGCTCCTCGCCCGAGGCGCTGGTGAAGCTGAAGGGCGGACGCGCGGAGCTGCGGCCGATCGCAGGCACCCTGCCGCGCATGGCCGATGCCGCAGCCGATCTGGCCAACGAGCGCCGCCTGCTGGCCGATCCGAAGGAGAACGCCGAGCACGTGATGCTCGTCGACCTGGCGCGCAACGATCTGGGCCGCGTCGCGGCGGCGGGCACGGTGCGGGTCGATCCTTACCGCGTCATCGAGCGCTACAGCCACGTGATGCACATCGTCAGCGGCGTGCAGGGCCAGCTCGCCGCCGACAACGATGCCTTCGACCTGTTCGCAGCGACCTTCCCCGCCGGCACGCTGGTGGGCGCGCCGAAGGTGCGCGCGATGCAGATCATCGAGGAGCTCGAGCCGGTGGATCGTGGCCTGTATGGCGGCACCATCGGCTATTTCGGCGCGCAGGGCGACATGGATCAGGCGATCACCATCCGCACGCTGGTGTTCGAGGGCGACCAGTACAGCTACCAGGCCGGGGCCGGCATCGTCGCCGACAGCAATCCGGAATCCGAGTTCAACGAAGTCTTTGCCAAGAGTGCCGCGCTGCGCAGCGCGCTGTCGATGGCCGAGGAGGGACTGTGAGCGAGACCCAAAAGCCGCGGCTGCTGCTGGTCGACAACTACGATTCGTTCACCTACAACCTGGTGCAGGCCTTCCTGGTGCTGGGCGCCGAGGTGCGCGTGCTGCGCAACGACGAGGTGACCGTCGATGAGGCGCGGCGCATGGACATCACGCACCTGTGCATCTCGCCGGGACCCGGCACGCCGCGCGAAGCCGGCGTGTCGATGGCGATGATCCAGGCCTTTGCCGGCAAGCTGCCGATCTTCGGTGTGTGCCTCGGGCACCAGGCCATCGTCGAGGCCTTCGGCGGCGATGTGGTGCGTGCGCCGCGGCTGATGCATGGCAAGACCTCCACCGTGAAGCACGACGGCCGCACCCTGTTCGCGGGCCTGCCGCAGCCGGCCGAAGTGGGCCGCTACCATTCGCTGATCGCGGAGCCGTCCTCGGTGCCGCCGGAGCTCGAGGTGACCGCCTCGACGCCCGAGGGGGAGATCATGGCCGTGCGCCATCGCAGGTTCACCATTGAAGGCGTGCAGTTCCATCCGGAGAGCGTGCTGACGCCGCAGGGGCCGCAGCTGATGGGCAATTTCCTGAAGCTGACCACGCCGCTGCGTGGCGAGGGGCAGGGCTGACATGGCGGCGGATCACGCACCGATGCGCGGCTATCTCGATGCGCTGCTCGACCAGCGCGCGCTGTCCACCGACGAGGCGCGGGCGCTGCTGGTGGGGCTCACGGACGAGACACTGGCGCCGGCGCTGGCCGGCGCGCTGCTGGCCGCGATCCGCGCCAAGGGCGTCACTGCCGATGAGCTGCGCGGCTTTGCGCTGGGCATGCGCTCGCTGGCGCGGCGTCCCGCGATCGCGGCGGGCATCGAGGCCGTGGACATCGTCGGCACCGGTGGCGACCGCTCGGGCAGCTACAACCTGTCCACCGGTGCGTCGCTGCTGACGGCGGCCGCGGGCCTGCCGGTGATCAAGCATGGCAACCGCTCGGTCTCGAGTCGCGCCGGCAGCGCGGATGTGCTCGAGGCGCTGGGACTGCAGCTGCCGCTGGACGCCGACAGCGCCGGCCGCTGCCTGGCGGAGACCAACTTCACCTTCCTGTTCGCGCCGCACTACCACCCGGCGATGAAGGCGATCGGGCCGGTGCGCGCGGCGATGGGCGTGCGCACGGTGTTCAACATCCTGGGGCCGCTGGCCAATCCTGCCGAACCGCCCTATCACGTGATCGGCGCGTACAACGAGGCCACCGCGCGCCTGATGGCCCAGGCGCTGTCGGGCCTGCCGATCAGGCGCGCCTTCGTCGTGCATGGCAGCGGCGGCTGGGACGAGCCCACGCCCATCGGCCCGTTCCTGCTGCTCGATGTCACGCCCGGCCGCGTCGTTGAACTGCAGCGCAGTCCGGCCGATTACGGCATGCCCACCTGCAGCGACGGCGACCTGCGCGGCGCGGATGCCGCGCACAATGCGGCGGAGATGACGCGGGTGCTGCGCGGTGAGCAGCAGGGCGCGCATCGCGATGCACTGGTGCTCAGCGCGGCGCTGGCGCTCGAAGTGGCCGGGCGCGCCGGCGATCCGCGCGAGGCGGCCGCCCAGGCGGCCGCCGCGATCGACGATGGCCGCGCCAGCAGCCTGCTCGCGAGGCTTGCGGCGTTCTCGCGCACCGCGGCCGGCGTTGCATGAGCGATTTCCTCGCCAGCATGGCCGAGGCCAGCCATCGGCGGGTCGAGGCGGCGCGCCGCGAGCGCAGCGATGAAGAGGTGCTGCGCGCGGCGCAGGCTTCGCCGCCGCCGCCGGCGCTGCGGCTTTCCCCGCAGGGCTTCGATGTCATCGCCGAGGTGAAGTTGCGCTCACCGGCGGTGGGACAGCTGGCCGGCGGCAGCACCGATGTGGCGGCGCGCGTTGCCGCCTATGCGGCGGCCGGTGCCGCGGCCGTCTCGGTGCTGACCGAGCCGGAGCGCTTCGAGGGCTCGTTGCAGCACCTGCAGCAGGCCGCGGTCGCACTGCGCGCCAGCGGCGTGCCGGCGATGCGCAAGGATTTCCTCGTGCATCCGCGGCAGGTGGCCGAAGCCCGCGTGGCCGGCGCCGGCGGGGTGCTCGTCATCGTGCGCATGCTGACGCGTGCGCAGCTCGATGCACTGCTCGACGCGGCTGCATCATTGGGCCTGTTCGTGCTGATCGAGGCCTTCGACGAGGCGGACCTCGCGATCGCCGCCGACCTGGTGGCCAGGCATCGTGCGCGCGGCGTGCCGCTGCTGGTGGGCATCAACAGCCGTGACCTGGTCACGCTGAAGGTCGTGCCCGGACGACTCGAGGAGCTCGCGGCGAAGTTGCCCGGCGAGGTGCCGCGCGTGGCCGAGAGTGGCCTTGCCGACGCCGCGGATGCCGCGCGGCTCGCGCGCGCCGGCTACACGCTGGCCCTGGTGGGCAGCGCGCTGATGACGGCGCCGGATCCGGCCGCGCTGCTGGGCGCGATGATCGCCGCCGGCCGCGGGGCACGCTGATGGCCTTCGTGAAGATCTGCGGCATGACTGACACGCGCGCGGTGTCCGCCGCGCTCGACGCCGGTGCCGATGCCATCGGCTTCGTGTTCGCACCCTCGGTGCGGCAGGTGACGCCGCAGCAGGCGGCGCAGCTGGCGCGGCCCGCGCGTGGCCGCGCGCTGTGCGTCGCGGTCACGCAGCATCCCTCGTCCGAACTGGTCGAGGAGATCTTCGCGGTGTTTGCACCCGACGTGCTGCAGACCGACCAGGCCGACCTGCAGCACATCCAGCTGCCGGCGGGCGTCACGGCCTGGCCGGTGCTGCGCGGTGTTGGTGAGCAGGTCGCCACCGGGCGCGTGCTGTTCGAGGGGCCACGCAGTGGCACCGGCAAGGTGGCCGACTGGACCGCGGCCAACGCGATGGCCGCGCGCTGCGAACTGATCCTGGCCGGTGGCCTGTCACCGGCGAATGTGGCGCAGGCCATCGATGCGGTGCATCCCTTCGGGGTCGATGTATCCAGCGGCGTCGAAGAGGCGCCGGGCCGCAAGCACCCCGGACTGATCGAATCATTTGCAAACCGGGCGCGCGAGGCCTTCGCCCGCGCCCGCACTGGAGAACGCTGATGACGGTTGCAATGGACAAGAGCACGGCCGACGGCCTGCTGGCCGACCTGGTGGCGGGCAGGTTGCCGGGCGCGGATGGACGCTTCGGCCCGTATGGCGGGCGTTACATTCCCGAGACGCTGGTGCCGGCCTTCGACCGGCTCACCGCCGCAGTGAAGGAGATCCTGCCGTCGGCGGATTTCCGCGATGAGCTGATGGGTGAGCTGCGCGACTGGGTGGGCCGTCCCACCGCGCTGTCGCCGATGCCTTCGCTGAGCCGCCGCTGGGGCGCCGAGATCTGGTTCAAGCGCGAGGATCTCGCGCACACCGGCGCGCACAAGATCAACAACGCGCTGGGGCAGGCCATCCTCGCGCGGCGCATGGGCGCGAAGCGCATCGTGGCCGAGACCGGTGCCGGTCAGCATGGTGTGGCCACCGCGGCCGCGTGCGCGCGCGTCGGCCTGCCGTGCACCGTGTACATGGGCGAGGTCGACATGGCCCGCCAGGCGCCGAACGTCGGCCGCATGCGGCTGATGGGTGCCACCGTGGTGCCGGTGACCAGTGGCGAGCGCACCCTGCGCGCCGCCATCGACGAGGCGTTCCGCGACTGGGTGGCCGATCCGTCCGGCACGTTCTATTGCCTGGGTTCGGCGCTGGGTCCGCACCCCTATCCGTATCTGGTGCGCGAGCTGCAGTCGGTGATCGGCCGCGAGGCACGCGCGCAGATCCTCGAGCGCACCGGCGGACTGCCCGATGTGCTGGTGGCGTGTGTCGGCGGCGGCTCCAATGCCATCGGCCTGTTCCACGCCTTCCTCGGCGATGCGTCGGTGAAGATCTATGGCGTCGAGGCGGGCGGGCGCGGCCCGGGCCTGGGCGACAACGCCGCGCGCATGGCCACCGGCCGCCCCGGGGTGCTGCATGGCACCTATTCGCTGCTGCTGCAGGACGAGCATGGCCAGGTACAGGAGACACACTCCGTGTCGGCCGGGCTCGACTACTCCGGCGTGGGTCCCGAGCATGCGCTGCTGCGCGACATCGGCCGCGCGCAATACCTGATGGCGCTCGACCAGGATGCGCTGGACTGCGTGCAGGAGTGCAGCACGCACGAAGGTGTGCTGCCGGCACTGGAAAGCGCGCATGCGCTGTGGGGCGCGCGCGAGCTGGCGAAGCAGCATCCGGGCAAGCGCATCCTCGTTGGCCTCTCCGGCCGCGGCGACAAGGACATGCCCACATTGCAGACCACGCTGCTGTCCGGCACGGAGGGGGCGCCGTGAGCCAGACTCCCGCACAGCGGCTGGCCGAGGCAATCCGCACGGCGCGGCGCGAGCGCGTCGCGGTGGTCGCGTTCGTCACGGCGGGCTTCCCGGTGAAGGAGCGCTTCCGCGACGAGCTGGTGAAGATCGCCGCCGAGGCGGATGTGGTGGAGATCGGCGTGCCGTTCACCGATCCGATGGCCGATGGCGTCACCATCCAGCGCTCGAGCTTCGCCGCGCTGTCGCAGGGCGTGAACCTGCCGTGGATCCTCGACACGCTGAAATCGCTGCCCAGGGTGCATGCCCAACTGGTGTTCATGGGCTATTTCAATCCGATGCTGGCCTATGGCCTGGCGAAACTGGCCGAAGACGCGGCCGCGGCCGGCATCAGCGGCTTCATCGTGCCGGACCTGCCCATCGAGGAGAGCGCGCAGTTCGAGGCCGCGCTCGACCGCCATGGCATCGCGATGATCCGCATGGTCACGCCGGTCACGCCGCCCGCGCGTCTCGAAGCGATGTGCCGCGACGCGAAGGGCTTCGTCTATGCCGTGTCGATGACGGGCACCACCGGCAAGTCGGTCGGCGGCGAGGCCGGCATCGCACAGGAAACCCGCGATTACCTCGACCGCGTGCGCGCGCTGTCGCCGGTGCCGGTGTGCGCCGGCTTCGGCATCCGCTCGCCGGCGCAGGTCGCCGCGCTGGACCCGCATGTCGACGGCATCGTCGTCGGCTCTGCGGTCATCGAAGCCATGGAAAAGGGAGAGTCCACGGTGGATCTGCTGCGCCGGCTGCGCGGCGGCGCGCCCGCGTCATAATCCATCGGTGAGGATCAAGGTCGCCAACGCGCGCGGCGCGCCGACGCTGGGCATCACCGTGCTGCTGGCCAGCCTGTCGATGATCAGCCCGCTGTCCATCGACACCTTCCTGCCGTCCTTCCCGACCATCGCCGAGGAATTCGGCATCTCCGACTGGAAGGTGCAGCAGATCATCACGGCGTACCTGCTGCCCTTCGCGTTCTTCGCGCTGGTGCACGGGCCGCTGTCGGATGCGCTCGGTCGCCGCCGCGTCGTGATCGGCGGACTGGTGCTCTATACGGCGGGCTCGATCGGGTGCTTTCTCGCGCCCACGTTCAACACGCTGCTGCTCTGCCGCGTGCTGCAGGGCCTCGCGGCCGGCATCGGACCCACCGTGGCACGCGCGGTGGTGCGCGACCTGTTCGAGGGCACCAACGCCCAGCGGCTGATGAGCAGCATGATGCTGGTGTTCTCGCTGGCACCTGCGGTGGCACCCATCATCGGCGGCTGGGTGCACGTGTCGCTGGGATGGCGCTCGGTGTTCGGCATGCTGGTGGTGCTGGGCGCGGCGCTGATGGTCGCCTGCCTGCTGCTGCTGCCCGAGACGCATCCGCGCTCGCGCCGCGCGCCGTTCAATGTGCGCGCGCTGGCGGCCCACTGCTGGCGTGTGGCCACCGGGCCGGCGTTCTTCCTGCTGGCCATCTCCGCGGCGCTGGCCATCGCCTCGGTGTTCATCTACATCGGCTCCGCGCCCGCGATCATCCTGGACGTCTGGGGCCTGAAGGAAACGCAGTTCCACTACATCTTCATTCCGATCGTGGCGGGTTTCATGATCGCCTCGTTCGCCAGCAATGCCATGGCTGGACGGTTCCGGCGGTCCACGCAGCTCGGGATCGGCTTCGGCCTGCTGTGCTTCGCCGGTGCCGTCGGCGTCGTCGTGCATACGGCAACGGCTGGCGGCGCGCCCATCCTCGCGGTGCAGGCGCTGTGGTTCTGCATGGCGCTGGGGGCGCAGCTCACCTACCCGGTGCTGTCACTGGAGATGATCGACATGCACCCGGAAGCGCGCGGCGCGGCGGCCTCGGTGCAGTCGTTCGTGGCGCTGGGCATCGGCGCGCTGGTCATGGGCATGGTCGCCCCGATGCTCGAGGGCAATCTCACCGCGCTGGCGTGGATCTCGCTGGGCGGTGGCGTGGTCGCCTCGCTGGCGTGGTGGCTGGGCTCGCGGCTGAAGCCGAAGGCAGGCGGCGCGGCGCGCGGCTGAAGCGCAAGGCGGCCGACGCGCGGCGCGGCTGGGCGATCATTGCGGCGGATCGTCCAGCAGTTCCTCCATGCGTGCGCGGTGATGGTTCAGGAAATCACGCGTGACGACGAAGTGGTCGGTCTCTTCAACCTTCACTTCGCGCACCCCGAATTCGTCCAGCAGCACGATGCGGGCGTGCGGATAGGCCAGCAGCATCGGCGAGTGCGTGGCGATGATGAACTGCGATCCGTCCTCGACCAGATGATGGATCGCACGCAGCGCAGCCAGCTGCCGCGTGGGTGACAGCGCGGCCTCGGGTTCGTCCAGCAGATAGATGCCATTGCCGCGCAGCTTGTGCAGCAGCACAGCCATGAAGGATTCCCCATGCGATTGCTGGTGCAGGGACCGGTTGCCGTAGCCCTGCAGGTAGCCGGTCTCATCCATGTAGCTCGCCACGTTGTAGAAGCTCTCCGCCCGCAGGAAGTAGCTGTCGGAGGGCCGTGGCACGCCGCGGATCAGCCGCAGGGAGGCGTGCAGCGGCGAGACCGTGTCGGCCGTGGTGACGCGCACATTGCGCGTGCCGCCCTCGGCGCCGAGTCCGAGTCCCAGCGCCAGCGCCTCGAGCAGCGTGGACTTGCCCGCGCCGTTCTCGCCGGCCAGGAAGGTCACGTTCGCATGGAAGCGGATCTGCTCGAGCTGGCGGATCGCCGGGATGTTGAAGGGGTAGGTATCCGGATCCGGCGCGACGCCGGGTCGCAAGGTGGCCTGCTGCAGATAGGGACTGGTTCGCCTCGGCATGCGCGCGGCAACGGACGGCCCGGGCGGCCCTATGCTTTCTTCCAGACCTCGCGCAGCAGCCACACGGCGCCCGCGATGCCCAGCGTCCAGCCCACCCACGAGGGATCGCTGCGCGCGGCCACCCAGATCGCGCCGGCCAGCAGCACCACCGCGGCCGCAACAGAGCGGTCGGCGCCGCGGCGTGGCGGTGACACGGCCACCAGATGGCTGCGGTGCGCATCAGCGGCAAACGGCGACCATGACGGCTGGGGTCGTGCCGCGGCGACCACCTTCTGCCGCAGCGCCACCGGTGAGGCCTCCAGGGCGTCGAGCAGTTCGGGCATCTGCTTCCACAGGCGCCGCGCCACATTCGCCGGATGGTTCTTCTCGCGCATCCACTCGCGCAGGATCGGGCTCGCGGTCTTCCAGATGTCGAGGTCCGGATAGAGCTGCCGCCCGAGGCCCTCGATGTTGAACATGGTCTTCTGCAGCAGGATCAGCTGCGGCTGGATGCGCGCATCGAAGCGCCGCAGCGCCTCGAACAGCCGCAGCAGCACCGTGGCGAAGGAGATCTCCTTCAGCGGCTTGTCGAAGATCGGCTCGCAGATGGTGCGGATCGCCGCCTCCATCTCCTCGACGCGGATGTCATGCGGCACCCAGCCGGATTCCACATGCAGCAGCGCCACGCGCCGGTAGTCGCGGTCGAACACGGCCAGGAAGTTGCGCGCCAGGTAATCCTGGTCGCGCGCATCCAGCGTGCCGACGATGCCGAAGTCCACCGCCGCATAGCGCGGGTTGGCCGGATCATCGGCCAGCACGAAGATGTTGCCCGGGTGCATGTCGGCGTGGAAGAAGTTGTGGCGGAACACCTGCGTGAAGAAGATCTCCACGCCGTTCTCCGACAGGCGCTTGAAGTCGACCCCCAGTTCGCGCAGCCGCGCGATGTCGCCGATCGGCACACCATGGATGCGCTCCAGCACCAGCAGGTTGTCGCGGCACAGGTCCCAGTGCACCTCGGGCACGTGCAGGCGCGCATCGCCCGCGAAGTTGCGCTTCAGGTGCGTGGCATTGCCGGCCTCGCGCAGCAGGTCGAGCTCATCGAGGATGGTGCGCTCGTATTCGCGCACCACCTCGACCGGCCGCAGGCGCGAGGCCTCGGCCGAGTGTCGGGCGGCCAGCGCGGCCAGTTCATACAGCACCTCAAGGTCGCGCTCGATCAGCGCGCGCATGCCGGGGCGCAGGATCTTCAGGATCACCTCGCGCCCGTCGTGCAGCGTGGCCGCGTGCACCTGCGCGATCGACGCCGCCGCCAGCGGCGTGGTGTCGAAGCTGGCGAAGGCCTGCGTGATCGGCATGCCCAGCGCCTGCTCGGCGATGCGCTGGGCTAGCATGCCGTCGAACGGCGGCACCTGGTCCTGCAGCAGCACCAGTTCGTCGGCGATGTCCGGCGGCAGCAGGTCGCGCCGCGTCGACAGCGCCTGCCCGAACTTGACGAACACCGGCCCCAATTCCTGCAGTGCCAGACGCAGCCGCGCGCCGCGCGCACCGGGGTGCCGCTGCTGCGACCACAGCCACGGCGAGCAGGCCTCGACGAATCGCAGCCGGCGATGGATGCCGGTGCCCTGCGTGAACTCGCCGAGGCCGTAGCGCGTCAGCGCCTTGTGGATGGTGATCAGGCGGGCAAGGACACGCAGTCTCAAAAGGGCAACCTCACGGAATCGGCAGGACAGGACGCAGCGGCGCTCACTGTGGCTTGTCGCGCGCTTCGAGCACGGCCACGCGCGCGGCGACGCGATCGACCTGCTCGCGCAGGGTGTCCACGTCTTCGATGAACTGGCGCGCCTCGGCACGTGGCACCAGCACGCGGCTCTCGTGCGCGAGGAATTCGCCTGCATTGGCGGCCTGCGTGTTCAGCGTGTCGCGGCCCCAGTCGAGGGAGCGGCGCAGCCACGCGCCCACGCCATGGGCGGGGATGTCGCCGAGCAGGCGGGAGAGGCCTTCCTCGAGATCGGGCTTCAGCAGCTGCAGCAGTTCCTGGAAGCGTGCGCCGGTTTCGCCGTCGCCCTGCAGCGTGACATCGCCGCGGCGGATCACGACCGCAGGTTCCTCGCGCTGCAGCGCCAGCAGCGACAGCGGCGTGCCCGACAGCGTGACATCGGCCGGCGGCCACGGACCGCCGCCAATCACGCCCGGCTCACCCGGCAGCAGGCGCAACCGGCCACCTTCGGCCATCAGCGTCAGCTCCCACGGGGTGTAGCGCGCGACCACGCGCATGCGCCGGCCTTCCAGCTGCATCAGCAGCTCGCGCGCGCGCGGCGAACCGGCGACCTTCTCGTCGAGCAAGGCCTGCAGGCGTGCGGAGAACATCAGTACACGTATCCGCGGTGCACGGCGACCACGCCGCCGGAGAGGTTCTGGTAGTTGCAGTTGTCGAGACCGGCTTCACGCATCATGTCGAGCAATGTCTCCTGGTCCGGATGCTTGCGGATCGACTCGGCCAGGTAACGGTAACTGGCCGCATCGCCCGCGACGACCTGCCCGAGCAGCGGCAGGACCCTGAACGAGTACGCATCATAAAGCGGACGCAGCGCGGGAATCGCCAGCTGCGAGAATTCGAGCACGATCAGCTGGCCTCCGGGGCGCAGCATGCTGCGCATCGAGCGCAGCGCCGCGGGCTTGTCGGTGACATTGCGCAGGCCGAAGGCGATCGTGACGCAGTCGAACTGCGCGGGCGTGAAAGGCAGGCATTCGGCATTGGCCTGCACGGCATGCGAGTTGCCGGCGTGACCCGCGTCGATGAGCCGGTCGCGTCCGCGCGCGAGCATCTGCGCGTTGATGTCGGTGAGCACGACGAGTCCTGATGGTCCCACCTGCTTCAGCATGCCCAGTGAAAGATCACCGGTGCCGCCGGCCACGTCGAGCGCACGCTGCCCGGCGCGCAGGTTCGTGCACGACAGCGTGAAGCGTTTCCACAGCCGGTGCGTGCCCGCGGACATCAGGTCGTTCATCACGTCGTACCTGGACGCCACCGAGTCGAAGACCCCGCGCACGCGCTGCGCCTTCTCGCTCCACGGGACTTTCTCGAAGCCGAAATCGGTGCTGTCGGTGTGCTGCTGTGACATGGATGGACCGCCTCGCATCGGTCGAAAATGCTGCCGTGGCAATTGAATCTAAACGATACGCGGCGTTTCGGCACGCCGTTGGATAACAACCAGATCTGTTGCCCAAAAGACTAGCTTTCTGGTCATAGCTGGAGCATCATGGCTCCCGGTTCGGAGGCTTGGGGAAAGCACGAACCAATTGGGGGTCTTGTCAAAGTTCGGCCGGACATGAAGTCCGGCCTTTCTTTTTTGTGCGTCTGCTCGCATCGCGTCCATTGTGGACAGTCCGCGCCGCGTTTCCTAGACTGCGCGCCCTTCACGCTCAATGCACTGCCTGGGAGATACACGTGGGAAAAGGTGACCGCAGGACCCGTCGCGGCAAGATCTACAACGGATCATTCGGCAAGTCGCGCCCGAAGGACCCCGACGCCGGCAAGGCCGCCGCTGCGCCCAAGCGCACCGCCAGCGCCTCCCGCCCCGCCGCGAAGACCGCGCGCCCGGCTGCGAAGAAGGCCAAGGCCTCCTGAGGCACTGACCGTAGCGGGCAGCCGCTGCCCCGGCAGGGACAGCGGCGTTGTTCATCCTGGCGGCAAGAATCCGCCGGCGATCGAGCGCTACAGGATGTAGCGGCTCAGATCCTCGTCCTTCGCCAGCTCCGTCAGGTGCCGGTCCACATATCCGGCATCCACGGTCAGGCTCTCACCGGGCTTGTCCGACGCCTCGTACGAGGCGGCATCCAGCAGCCGTTCCATCACCGTGTGCAGCCGTCGCGCGCCGATGTTCTCGGTGCGCTCGTTGACCTGCCATGCCACCTCGGCGATGCGCCGCACGCCATCGGGCGTGAAGGCGAGGCCCATCGACTCGGTGCCCATCAGCGCCTTGTACTGCGCGGTCAGCGAGGCATCCGGCTCGGTGAGGATGCGCACGAAGTCATCCGCGGTCAGTGCCGTCAGCTCGACGCGAATCGGCAGACGTCCCTGCAGCTCGGGGATCAGGTCCGATGGCTTCGACATGTGGAACGCCCCGGACGCGATGAACAGGATGTGGTCGGTCTTGATCGTGCCGTAGCGCGTGGACACGGTGCAGCCCTCGACCAGCGGCAGCAGGTCGCGCTGCACGCCCTCGCGTGACACGTCGGCGCCGATGGTGTCCTGGCGACGCGCGATCTTGTCGATCTCGTCGATGAACACGATGCCGTTCTGCTCGGCGTTGGCGAGCGCGCGGGCGCGGATCTCCTCCTCGTTCACCAGCTTGCCGGCCTCCTCGTCGACCAGCACCTTCTTCGCCTCGCGCACCTTCATGCGGCGCGCGCGCGTGCGACCGGAGCCGAGGTTGCTGAACATCTGCGAGAGCTGCTGCTGCATCTCTTCCATGCCCGGCGGCGCCATGATCTCGACGCCCGCCGGCATCAACGTCACTTCGATCTCGATCTCGCGGTCATCGAGCGCGCCCTCGCGCAGCATCTTGCGGAAGCGCTGGCGCGTCTCGGTTCCCTGTGGCGGTGCCGGCTCGTCGGTGGAGAAGCCCAGCGCCGCGCGCGGCTTCGGCAGCAGCGCATCGAGGATGCGCTCCTCGGCGGCATCGATGGCGCGCTCGCGCACGCGGGCCTTCTCTTCCTCGCGCGTCATCTTCACCGCCACGTCGGCCAGTTCCTTGATGATCGAGTCGACCTCGCGGCCCACATAGCCCACCTCGGTGAACTTGGTGGCCTCGACCTTCACGAACGGCGCGTTGGCGAGCTTCGCCAGGCGCCGCGCGATCTCGGTCTTGCCGCAGCCGGTGGGGCCGATCATCAGGATGTTCTTCGGCGTGATCTCGTGGCGCAGCGGTTCGGCGATCTGCATGCGCCGCCAGCGGTTGCGCAGCGCGATCGCGACCGCGCGCTTGGCCGACTGCTGGCCGACGATGTGCTTGTCGAGTTCGGCCACGATCTGGCGGGGGGTGAGGTCGGCGGTCTGCGGTGCCGCAGGCGCCTGGGCGATGGCAGGCTGGCTCATGCGGGCAGCTCCTCGATCGTCAGGTTGCGATTGGTGTAGATGCAGACATCGGCGGCGATGCCCAGGCCCTTCTCGACAATCTCGCGCGCCGGCAGTTCGGTGTGCTCGAACAGCGCGCGCGCCGCGGACTGCGCGAACGGTCCGCCGGAGCCGATGGCGGCCAGCGGCAGCTCCGGCTCGATCACATCGCCGTTGCCGGAGACCACATACAGGTGGTCCGGATCGCCAATCAGCAGCAGCGCTTCCAGGCGGCGCAGATAGCGGTCCGAGCGCCAGTCCTTGGCCAGCTCGATGGCGGCGCGGGTCAGGTTGCCGAACTTGGTGAGCTTGCCCTCGAACCGCTCGAACAGCGTGAAGGCGTCGGCGGTGCCACCGGCGAAACCGGCCAGCACCTTGCCGTCATAGAGCCGGCGGACCTTGCGGGCGTTGCCCTTCATCACGGTGTTGCCCAGGGTGACCTGGCCGTCGCCACCGAGCGCCAGGCGCCCGTTGCGGCGCACCGCGAGGATGGTCGTGCTGTGGGGGTCGAATCGATCGCTCATGGGGCTCCAGGGGAGGGGTCAGCCGCCACCTCTGCGGCGGGCGCGCGGATGCGCCTGATCGTAGATATGGGCCAGGTGCTGGAAATCAAGGTGCGTATAGACCTGCGTGGTGGCGAGGTTCGCGTGGCCCAGAAGCTCCTGCACGCCGCGCAGGTCGTGGCTGGATTCGAGCAGGTGCGAGGCGAACGAATGCCGGAACAGGTGCGGATGCAGGTGCACCGGCAGGCCCTGGCGGCGGGCATGGGCGGCAATGCGCAGCTGGATCGCGCGCGCGCCGAGGCGGCGGCCATTGCGGCCGACGAACAACGCCGTCTCGCCGATGCCGGCCATCGCGGCGCGTTCGGCGAGCCAGCGGCGGATCGCTGCCACGGCCTGCGTGCCCACCGGCACGATGCGCGTCTTGTTGCCCTTGCCGCGCACGGTGACCAGCCGGTCGGCCAGATCGAGGCCGGTGACGTCAAGGCTCACCAGTTCGGCCAGGCGCAGGCCGGATGAATAAAGCAGTTCCATGATGGCCAGATCGCGCACCTGCAGCGCGTCGTCGGCATCCGGGGAATCCGCGGAATCCGGCGCACCCGGGGCCCGCGGTGCGCCCTCCAGCACACGCTGCATCAGGTCCGCATCCACCGTGCGCGGCAGGCGGCGCGGCGCCTTCGGCGCGCGTACCTCCGTGGCCGGGTTGCCGGCGCACAGGCCTTCGCGCTGCAGGAACAGATAGAACGAGCGCACCGCAGAGAGCAGTCGCTGCACGCTGCGCGGACCGAGCCCCTTCGCATGCATCTGCGCGGCGAACAGGCGCACGTGACCATGATCGAGCTGCGGCCAGTCAGTGAGCCCCTGCCCATCGCACCAGCCGGCCAGGCGCGCCAGGTCGCGACCATAGGCGAGGCGGGTGTGGGCGGAGAGAGTGCGTTCCTGCGTGAGGCGCTGCAGGAACGCGTTGCGTGCCGTGTCGGCCGCCGGGGTCACGGCCGTGCCGCGCCCGGTGGCCGCGGCCGGTCAGT
>CAZWDR010000004.1:0-4539 GCA_964632365.1 uncultured Steroidobacteraceae bacterium | reverse complement strand
GTGTCGGCCGCCGGGGTCACGGCCGTGCCGCGCCCGGTGGCCGCGGCCGGTCAGTCGCGCGCCAGGGCATCGCCGATCAGTTCGCCGATCCGCGCCAGGAAATCGGTGCCCATGCCCGGATGGAAGCGCTGGCTGTCGTGGCTCGCCAGCGCCAGCAGTCCGAATGGACGCTCGTCGGCCAGTGGCACCAGCGCCACCGAACCCACGCTGGTCGCATCGCTGCCGAACAGGAAGTCGCGCAGTGTGTCGCGGATCTGCCCGCAGCGCGGCTTGCCCGAGGCGAACAGCGACTCGAAGCCGGCAAGATTCGGTTCGTCGGCCGCCACCTGGCGCACGAAGCGCAGCCCGATGTTGTCGGTGGTCGCGGCGGCGCCGAACAGCAGCAGCACCGTGGGAGAGATGTCGAACTCCTCGCGCATGGCCTGCTCGATCTGCGTGAGGATGGCGCGACGCGTGGGCGCGCGCATCAGGCGGCGCGTGAAGCGGTGGACGCGGCCGGCGAGCTGTTCGTTGTCGCGCGCGATGCCCACCAGTTCGGTGAAGCGCGAATCGGCCGTCTGGTTCTTCTCGCGCAGCACCTCGATCTGCCGCTCGATCAGCGACACCGCGCTGCCCGCCGCATGCGGCACGCGCAGCGTCGCCAGCAGCTCGCCGTTGCGCTGGAAGAAGTCAGGATGGGCGCGCAGCCAGCCGGCCACCTCCTCGTCGGTGAGGGCGGTGTCGTCGTTGACGGTGGAGGTGCTCATGGATGGTGTTGCTTCGCTTCTGGTAGATCGAACTGGCCGGTGAAAGATACTGCAGCGGGACCCTGCAGCCAAAGGCGCGTGCCCGGGCCCCGCCAGCGCACCTGCAGGTTGCCGCCCGGCAACGACACGGTGACCTGTTCGTCGAGCAGGCCCGCGACGATGCCGGTGGCCACCGCGGCGCATGCGCCGGTGCCGCAGGCCAGCGTCTCGCCCACGCCGCGCTCGAACACGCGCAGGTCGATGTGCGTGCGGCTGACGATGCGGCGAAAGCCCACGTTCACGCGGCGCGTGAAACGCGGATGACGCTCGAGCAGCGGGCCGAGTTCAGGCACCGGGGCCGAGGTCACCTCCGGCACATCGAGCACCGCATGCGGATTGCCCATCGACGCGATCGCGAACTCCGCGCGGCCGCCCGGCAGGTCGATGTGGTAGCGCGGTCCGGACTGCCCTTCGGAGTCGAAGGCCACCGAGGCCGGCGTGAACACCGGCTCGCCCATGTCCACCGCGACCGCGCCCGGCGCACCCAGCTCGGCCTCGATGGGACCAGCTGGACTGTCGAGGCGCAGGCGCCCGTCGCGGGCGAGACCGCGCTGTCGCAGCAGCTCGGCCAGGCAGCGCACGCCGTTGCCGCATTGCTCCACCTCGCTGCCGTCGGCGTTGAAGATGCGGTAGAACGCGAGGAAATCCCCGCCGCGCGGCGGTTCGAGCACCAGCGCCTGGTCGAACCCGATGCCGCTGCGCCGGTCGGCGAGCTGCCGCCACTGTGCAGGTGTGAAGCCGAGGCCTTCGGCCGGCGCATCGAGCACGATGAAATCGTTGCCAGCGCCGTGCATCTTGGTGAACGCAAACTGCATCGCGCAAGGATACCGCAATGGTGCAGCCGCCTCCCGCGCGCCGCCAAACCCTAAAGTCGCGACTTCAGCTCCGCAGCCATGCGCCGGCTCACCGGCAGGGCTTCGTCCATGCCGCGCACGCGCGCCACGTGGCTGCCATCCACCAGTCGCTCCACACCGGCCAGGTAGTCGCGGTTCACCAGGGCGCCGCGGTGCACGCGCAGGAACCGGCCGCCGAATTCTGCCTCGAGCTGGCGCAGCGAGTCCTCCACCAGGTCCTCACCGCCGGTGTGGCGCACCGTGGTGTATTTCTGCTCCGCGAGCAGGCAGATGATGTCCTCGATGCGCAGCAGGCGGATGCCGTCGCGGTTGCGCACGGGCAGGTGCGTGCGCGGCTCGCGGCGCGTCACGCCATCGAGCTGCCGCGGCGACAGCCGGCACGCGCGTTCGGTGGCCGCGGCGAGTTTCTCCTTGCGCACCGGCTTCAGCAGGTAACCCACCGCCTCGGCCTCGAAGGCCTCCATCGCATGCTCGCCATGCGCGGTGATGAACACGATCGCGGGCGGTGCGGGCAGGCGCGCCAGGTGCCGGGCCAGCTCCAGTCCCGACATGCCAGGCATGCGCACGTCCAGATAGAGGATGTCGGGGTTCAGCTTCTCGAGCAGCTGCAGCGTCTCGCCGGCGTCGCCGGCCTCGCCGATGACTTCGACCTGCTGCAGTTCGCGCAGCAGCGCGCCCAGGCGCGCACGCGCGGGCGGTTCATCATCGACGATCAGTGCAGTGGGGACCACGCCCCATCATCGCCCGTCGGCCGGACCCTCTTCAATGATGGGCAATGTCAGCTGCACGACGAAGGCATCGCCCTCGCGCCCGGCCATCACGGTGGCCCGCGAGCCGTGCAGCAGCGTGAGGCGCTCGCGGATGTTGTCCAGCGCGATGCCATGCCCGCCGGTGTCCGGCGCATCGCCGCCGCCGTGGGCCGGCATGGGATTGCACACGCGCAGAACGAGCAGGCCATCGGTGGCGTGGCCATCCACGCGCACCTCACCGCCGGCCGGCAGCTGCGAGACGCCATGCAGGATGGCGTTCTCCAGCAGCGGCTGCAGCGTCAGCGCCGGGATGCGCGCGCGCATCGGCAGCGCGCCCAGTCGCCAGTCCACCCGCAGCCGCGCGCCCATGCGCAGCTGCTCGATGCGCACGTACGCGCGCGCGTTGTCCAGCTCTTCACCGAGCGTGATCAGCGCGCGCCGCTCGTCGAGGTTCGCGCGGAACAGTTCGGTGAGGTCCAGCACCGCTTCTTCGGCCAGCGCCGGATCCGAGCGCGTCAGCGACGCGATGGTGTTCATGCTGTTGTAGAGGAAGTGCGGGCGGATGCGCGCCTGCAGCGCGTCGGCGCGCGCGCGGGCCTGGGCCTCGACATTCAGTCGCCACTGCTGCGCCACATAGGCATAGCGCAGTGCCAGCGCCGCGACGATCACGCCGATGGCGAGGTTGCGGGCCAGGAACAGGCCGTGTTCAACGGGCGGCGTGCCGAACACGGAACTGGGATTCACCAGCGGGCTGTGGAGGATCCACCACGCGGCTTCCGAGATGCCGGCGATCACGATCAGCACCACGCCGAGCACGAGCAGGCCGCCCGCCAGCGCCCCGAGCGCGGCGATGCGCGGCCGCAGCGCGCACAGCACTGCGGCGCCGGCGAGGCCCACCCAGATCAGGAACAGCAGCCTGCGGGCCAGCTCGCCCCAGAAGCGGGGGCCGGGTCCGGGGGCAGCGAGCGTCAGCAGCAGGGCGGTGACGGTGACGATGACCAGCACCATCAGCACCGCGCGCGGTGCGCAGAAGTCGGGCAGCAGCAGGGGCTTCATGCTGTGCCCGCGTGCGGGCGGTGCGGTCAGCCGCCGTTGCCGCAGGCCAGGTCGCGCTGTGCGCGCGACTGCAGGCGCGCGGCATCCATCTCTTCCTCGCTCATGTACACGCGGTTGCCCTGCGCGTCGGTGCGGAAGATGCGGCGCGCAGTCAGCGCCTGCTGGTAGGCGGCCTCGGCGCGCTTGCACTGGTCGGCGCGCGCGGCCTCGGCCTGGGAGCGCACCTCGGCCGCGACGTCGGCGCTGACCGGCAGCGGATCGTCGGTGGTCGCCAGCGGCTGGGTGGATTGCGGGGGGGATGCCGCGGCCGGCTCCGCCTCGCCGGTCGGGCGGGCCATCTGCGGGCCGCGCACCAGCTCGGCGCCGGCGCGCGGCTGGTCGGAGTAGTGCCAGGTGCCGTCGGGACCCTTCCAGCGATAGATCTCGCCGGCGCCGAAGGCGCTGGCGGTCAGCAGGATGGCGATGGCGAACGTGGAAATCTTGCGCATGTGGGGGCCCTCTGGCACGGAGTATCGCCGCGTGGGCCCCGGTGGCCCCGTGACGCCGTTCACAAGGTGGGGATCAGTCTGTCGCAAAGGAAAAGCCCCGGCAACCTTGCGGGTGCCGGGGCTTCGTGAAGGATCACTCCTCCGTGGTCAGGTCAGTCGTAGGCCCGCTCGCCGTGCTCGGCGATGTCCAGACCCTCACGCTCGATCTCCACCGTCGGGCGAAGGCCGATGGTGTGCTTGATCAGCAGGAAGATGATCGCGGTGACCACACCGGACCACACCACCGAGAACAGCACGCCCTGCAGCTGGATCCAGAACTGGGCGCCCATGCTGTTGTCGAAGCCCTGGCCGCCCAGCGAGGCGTGGCCGAGGACCGCGCAGGCCAGCGCGCCGACGATGCCGCCCACCGCGTGCACCCCGAAGACATCGAGCGAGTCGTCATAGCCCATTGCGCGCTTCAGGCCGGCCACCGCCCACAGGCACACCAGGCCGACGACGATGCCGAGGATGATGGCGCCCGAGGGCGACAGCACGCCGCAGGACGGGGTGATCGCCACCAGGCCCGCCACCGCGCCGGAGGCCGCGCCGAGCATGGTCGGCTTGCCGC
>CAZWDR010000003.1:0-50153 GCA_964632365.1 uncultured Steroidobacteraceae bacterium | reverse complement strand
TGGCTCCCCGACCCGATGGTCCGCCTGACGCGCCGCGGCGATGCTGCGGATCAAACAGACCCATCAGGTCGAGCGTCCAACCTGCACCGTCATGCGCGTCCTACTGATCCGACATCGCTACTGCCGCAACCGGTTGCGCAACTGGACCCGCAACGCATGGTCCTTCCGGCCTGCCCGTGGCGGCCTGGCCCGCGTCTTCCCGCTTCTCGGATCCGCGCCCGCAACCCCCGTTCCGCCCTGAGTCCGCGGTGATCGCGCTGTCGGAGGCAGGGCGCGCTGCGCTTTTGCCTCCGGTTCATTCTTCCCGGACCCGAGGTGCCGTTCCATGAGAGTTTCCTGCCGCGATATCCGCTCACAGCTGACCGAACTTGGATTCCTTGACCGCCAGACCGCGCCGCAGATTGCCGACGCGGAGTCCCTGGTGGATGCGGGGGTGCTCGATTCCCTCCGCCTGATGGATCTGGTGCCACAGCTCGAAGGGCGCTTCGCGATCCACGTCGCACCCACGGATCTGCTGCCCGAGAACTTCGAATCGATCCTCGGAATCACGGACTACGTCAATACACGGCTCGACACGGAGCACGTGGATGACGGCCGTCAATAGTCCGGAGACCAGCACGCCGCGGCGCAAGCCGATCCGCATCGGTCCCGGGGAGAAAGCCCTGAACAGCCGCTGGCGCATGCTGCAGCGGTACCTGATGCCGGCCACCGTGTCGTCACTGCTGATCTACCTGCGTGACCGGGCCCTGGTGAGCCCGGCGTCGCGCGTGCAGTTCACGCGGCGCGTGCGCCTGGGCAGGGGATCGGTGGTCAAGCCGTTCTCGATCGTGCAGAGCAGCGGTGGCTGCATCCGCTTCGGCGAGGACTGCGCCATCGGCAGCTTCAACCACATCGCCGCCGGCCAGGCGGACATCATTGCCGGTGACCACGTGCGGCTCGGGCCACACGTCACCATCATCGGCACCAGTCGCGAATACCGGCGGCGCGACCGGCTCATCACCGAGCAGGGCTATCTGGACCGTGGCATCCGCATCGGCAACGACGTGCTGGTGGGCGCCAATGCCGTCCTCGTCGACGGTTGCGAGGTGGGGGATGGCGCCGTCATCGGCGTCGGCAGCGTCGTCACCGGCAAGGTGCCGCCCTACGCCGTGGTCTTCGGATCGCCGGCCAAAGTGATCTTCTGGCGGACCTGATGGGCGGGGGTCGCTTGCCGCTGGCGCAAAGGTGAGCGCGTGAACACGATCGAGGAGGCGGTTCGCCATCATGCCGCGCAGACGCCGTCCCATGCGGCGCTGGTCACGCGCTCGCTGACGCTGACCTACGCGCAATTGTGGCGCGGCGCCGTGTGCGCGGCGCAATGGCTGCAGGGCAGGGGCGTTGCCCCCGGCCACCGCGTCGCGGTCACCGGCACGGACGAGGCGTGGTTCCCGGTGCTGTATCTCGGCATCCACCTGGCGCGCGCGGCGGTGATCCCGCTCGATCCGCGCCTGCCGTCGCAGGTGAGGGAGGATCTGCTCGCGATGGCGGAGCCGCATCTGCTGCTCGACAAGGCCCTTCTCGCCGCGCTGCGGCCGGCGCTCGAGGCGCAGATGGCCGCACCGCCGGATGCGTCGCCCGCGCAATGGCCCGTCCTGCCCGGTGCGGGGGACATTGCCGACATCCTGTTCACCAGCGGCAGCACCGGCCGGCCCAAGGGTGTGGTGCTCACGCACGCAAACCTCGTGGCGGCGGCGCGCAACATCAACGCGTTCATCGGCAATGGCGCGTCCGACCGCGAGGTCGTGACGGTGCCGCTGAACCATTCGTTCGGCCTGGGGCGATTGCGCTGCAGTTTCCTGGCCGGCGGGACCCTCATCCTCGTGCCCGGCCTGAACTTCCCGGCCCTGATCTACAAGGCCCTGGCGGAACACGCGGCGACAGGCCTCGCCTGCGTGCCCGCCGGCGCTGCGGTGCTGCTGAAGCCGGGACCGGAACACCTCGCCACGGCAGGCCGGTCACTGCGCTTCGTCGAACTCGGCAGTGCCCCGATGGAACCTGCGATGAAGCAGGCGCTGATGGATGCGCTGCCGCAGGCGCGCCTGTGCATGCACTACGGACTCACCGAAGCCTCGCGCAGCGCGTTCATCGAATTCCACGCCGATGCCGGGCGGCTGGCGTCGGTGGGCCGTGCTTCGCCGAATGTGCAGATCCAGATCTGCGACGATGCCGGAACGGCGCTCGAAGCCGGGCAGACCGGGCGGATCCGCGTGAAGGCGGACACGGTGATGAGAGAATACTGGCGGGATCCCGAGCGCAGCGCGCGCGTGCTGGACCCGCAGGGCTGGCTCGACACCGGCGACATCGGCTGGCTCGACGGGGCCGGCTACCTTTTCCTGGCGGGGCGCAAGGACGATCTGATCAATGTTGGCGGCAAGAAGGTGTATCCACCGCAGGTCGAGGGCAGCCTCGCGCTGCATCCGGACGTGCTCGACTGCATGTGCGTGGGTGCGCCGGATCCAGACGGTGTGCTGGGCGAGATTCCCGTCGCCTATGTCATCGCGCGCCACGCCGCCACGCCAGATGCCGAAGTCCTCATGAAGTTCGCCGCGCAACGGCTGGAGCCGCATGCCGTGCCGCGGCGCATCCGTTTCGTCGAGCAGTTGCCGCGCAGTGCCTCCGGAAAGCCGATGCGGTCCGTGCTGCGCACCCGCGAGTCCGCCGGCTCCGCGTGATCCGGCGGTGACGATGCGCAGGGCCCCGGGGGTGATGGCAGCCGCCGTGTTCGCAGTGGCGGGCGGCGGCTTCATCGTCGCGACGCTGGTCATGGCGCGCGTGCTGGATGAGTACCAGTTCAGCTGGGCGGTGGTGATGATCGCACTGTGCAATGTCGCCGTGGCGGCCGCGCCGGCCGGCGTCAACGGCATTGCGCTGCGCCATGACCGACGCACCGACAGCCGCCTGCTGTTCTATGGCGGCGCGAGCGTGCTCGTCGCCGCCCTCGGCGCTGGCCTGATGGCCCGGGTGCTCTACGGGTTGCCGCTGTTCGCATTGGTCGTGCTCGAGACGGCCATCCTTGCCGGCGGCATCGCGTTGCTCACCCGCTCGGCGTTCCAGCGCGCGATGGCGCTGCAGCGCATGATCGTGCTGTCGCAGATCCCGAACATCGCGCTGCTGCTCGCGGCCGGCCTGATGCTGCTGGGCATTGGCCGTGTGCACTGGTTCCCGACCCTCGTCGTCGCGGTGACCTATCTGGTGATCGGGGCCTACGCCTGGCGCTGGGTGGCCAAAAACCAGCGTGACGGACCGCCGATCGACGGCGCGCTGCGCCGTGATGCGCTGAACTTCGGCGGCCTTGCGTTCGCCGGCGAGGGCATGATGCAGCTGGAGCGGCTGCTGGTTCCGGTGCTGCTCGGCGAGGCGGAACTGGCCGTCTACGCAGTGGTTGCGGCCGCCGCGCTGTCCCCGTATCGCATGCTCGAGATGGGCACCATCGCCACGCTGGTGGCCCGCCTCCGAAACCTCCAGGACGCGGCGCAGCGGCTGCGCATGCTGCGCAAGGAGATCATCCTGCTGCTCTCGCTGTGCATTGCCGGCGGTGCGCTGATCGTGCTGATCGCGCCGCCGCTCTGTGAACTGGTGCTTGAGCACCGGCGCGTGTCCACCGCACTGGTCCTGGCGGTGGTGCTCGGTGGCATCACGCGGGTCTGCTGCGCGTTCGCGCATTCGATCGCGCTGGCGTTCTGCGAGGGGCCGCAGCTGCGGCTGGTGAACGCCGGCAACTGGCTGGCGATCCTGGTCGGGGCGGCCCTGGCCGTGCTGCTGTCACCGCTCGGGCTGGTCTGGATCATCTACGGCGTCACGGGGGGATGGGTGTGCAAGACCGCGCTGTCGGCCCGGCTGGGCATCCGGCAGATGCAGGCCAGCGCGCCGGTGCGCGCCTAGCAGCTCGAAGAGGCGGCCTGCGCCGCCTCGGCGTGTAAACATGCGACATAACCACCGGTGTGTAGGATCAGTCCCGCAGCAGCTGCCGGTCTGTCCAGATGGCCGGCGGCGGCCTGATCGGCGAACCTGTCGACGCGGTGGAATGACCAGTCGCCAACCTGAAACTCCATCGCAACTGAGCCCGGCATGGCAGCCCACACGCCTCCGGGCTCAGTTTTTTTCAGGAGGGCCGGTTTGTGGCGGAGGACAACGGTTGAACATCCCACCACAGCGCGAACCGCGTCACAGTTCCGGCACTTTAGGTCAAACGCGGAGCCACAAACCCTGCAACTCGTGCAGCGAGGCCGAGGTCCGATGGCAGACTCGCCACATGACCCACCTGGCACGCGAATGAAAGGCAAGAACCTGCGCACGCTGGCGGTGATCACGACCGGTCCCTGGTCGCGCGCGCCCCGTGATCCAGCGGCGCTCGATCTGGCGCCGGGGGCGGCCACCGGCCGCGATCAGGCGGGCGTTGGTGGCGGCACCGGGGGCGCAGCCCCCGATGTGCACGAGGCCACGAGCTTCACCGACCAGATCCAGATCCTCACCGCGTTGCAGTACGCGCTGCTGGCACGCTTCGGCCAGTTCGTGCTGGGACATCCGCCCTATGACGCGCTGACGCGCCGCCTGATGCAGGCCGTGCGTGAAGGTGTCGGCGCGCAGCGCTGCAGCCTGCTGCTGCAGGCCGAGCGCGGCGCGGAGCCGACCCGTGCGGCCGGCTTCGGCGAGGAAGACGCGATCGCGCAGGACGGCAGCCCGCAGCCCTGTGTCGAGGTGCAGATCGCCGGCACCAACGGCATCTACGGCACCCTGAGCGTGTGGATGAAGGATGCCGGCGACGCCACGGCCAGCACCGCGGTGTTCCTGCAGAACCTCGCCACCACGCTGTCGGCCTACATGGACCGCAAGTCCGCGCAGGACCGCCTGGCCTACATGGCGCAGTTCGATGCGCTCACGGGACTGCCGAACCGCACGCTCTACCTCGATCGCCTCGCCCACGCCATCGACGCGGCGGAGCGCGAGGGGATGCCGGTGGCGGTGCTGTTCGTCGACATCGACCGTTTCAAGGCCGTCAACGACACCCTCGGCCATGGCATCGGCGACGAGCTGCTGATGCAGATCGCGCAGCGGCTGAAGGCCACGGTGCGTTCCGGCGACACCATCGGCCGCCTGTCGGGTGATGAGTTCGCGCTGGTGCTCTCGCCGCTGGCGCAGCCCGACCATGCGGCCATCGTCGGCCAGAAGATCAACGACGCGCTGTCGACGCCGTTCGCCATCCAGGGACACACGGTGTATGTCTCCGGCAGCGTCGGCATCAGCCTGTTCCCGGCCGATGGTTCCGATCCTGAAACCCTGCTGAAGAACGCGGACCTTGCGATGTACCGCGCCAAGCAGTCCGGCCGCAACGGGTACCAGTTCTACCTGCCCGAGCTGCAGCAGCGCGCGCTGGCCCGCCTGCAGCTGGAAAACCAGCTGCGCGAAGCGCTCGACCGCGACCAGTACGTGCTCGAATACCAGCCGAAGGTCGACCTGCGCACCGGTCGCATCTGCGGTCTGGAGGCACTGCTGCGCTGGCGCAATGCCGAAGGCGTGCTGGTGCCGCCGCGCGAGTTCATCTCCGTGCTCGAAGACACCGGCCTGATCATCCCGGTGGGCGAGCGGGTGGTGTCGATGGTCTGCGCACAGATGCTCGAATGGCAGGGCGCGGGGCTCGAGCCGCCGCCGGTGTCCGTGAACATCTCGGCGCGCCAGTTCCGTCAGAACGAGCTCGATGTGGCGCTGACGCGCCCGATCGAGGCCAGTGGCCTCGATCCGCACCTGTTCGAGTTCGAGCTGAACGAATCGATGCTGATGCAGGATGCCGAGGGCGCCATCGCCACGCTCAAGCGCATCAAGGCGCAGGGCATCAAGCTGGTGCTCGATGACTTCGGCACGGGCTATTCGAGCCTGCACTACCTGAAGCGCTTCCCGCTCGACTCGCTGAAGATCGACCGCGAGTTCATCCGCGACATGCTCGACGATGCGAACAACGCGCGCATCGTCGCGGCCATCATCGGCCTGGCCCGCACGCTGGACCTGCGCGTGGTGGCCGAGGGCGTCGAGAATTCGCAGCAGCTGGCCTTCCTGCGCCGGCACGGCTGTGACGAGGCGCAGGGCTTCGGCCTTGCGCGACCTTTGCCGCCCGGCGAGATCATGCAGCTGCTGGCCGAGGGCCGTCGCTGGAGCTTCCTCGGCACGCCGCCGCCGCGCCGCCGTCCGGTCTGATCCAGCCTGTTGCCGGCCGCCCGGGCCGCGGCGAGAATCCCCCGATGAGGCGCCATCGCGACTGGCTGTTCCTGCTCGCGGCGCTGCTGTGCGGCTCCCTGATGCCGGCTGCTGCGGCCACCGTCGCAGGCAGTCATCTGGACATCCCCTATGCGACCGTGGGCAGCCGCACGCTGCGCCTCGACCTGCACCTGCCCGACACCGACCGCACGCCTCCGCTGGTGATCTACCTGCACGGTGGCGCGTGGAGCGGCGGCGACAAGGCCGAGGTGCCGCCCTTCCTGGTCGAAGGTGGCTATGCGGTGGCCAGCCTCGATTTCCGTTCCAGTGAGGAGGCGCGCTTCCCGGCCAACGTGCATGACATCCGCGCCGGCATCCGTTTCCTGCGGGCGCAGGCGGACCGATACGGGTATCGCGCGGACCGCATCGCGGTCACCGGTGCTTCCTCGGGCGGGCATCTGGCCGCGCTGGTCGGGGTGACCAACGACCATGCTGATCTCGAAGGCCAGGTGGGCGACCACCCCGGGCAGTCCTCGCGCGTGCAGGCCATCATCACCTGGGTAGGTGCGTCGAACCTTGCGACCATCATCCCGCAGTCGACGCCGCAGGGGCTCGAGGTGCGCGTGCCGGCGTTGCAGGCGCTGCTCGGCGCGCTGCCGGAAGAGGTGCCGGAACTCACGTTGCTCGCCAGTCCCGTCGCACATGTGGATGCCGGTGATCCGCCCGTGCTGATCCTGCATGGCGACCAGGACCTGACCATGCCGGTGAACCAGGCGCTGGAACTGGACGCGGCCTACCGTCGCGCCGGGCTCGTCGCGGAGCTGATGATCATCCCCGGCGTGGGCCACGTGGCGCGCCCCTTCTTCACCGGGCCCGCGGTCGATCGCGCGCTGGACTTCCTGCACCGCACGATCGGCCGCTGACGCGGTTGCGGTACCCTTCGCTCCCATGACCCGCTCCCGACCCTTGCCCGTGGCCCATGCCGGCGACCCGCCGCAGGGCGAACCTGCGCTGATCGCCGTGGACCGCGCGCTGTCCGAACTGCGCCGCGGCCGCGCCATCGCCGTGCAGGATGCCGACGCACGCAGCTGGCGACTGGTGGTGGCACTCGAGACCGCCGGCGCCGGGCTCATCGCGCATGCGCTGGCGAGGCCGGATGCGGTGCTGGCGGTGACCGGCGCGCGCGCCGCGGCGCTGCGCGTGCCCTGCGAATCGGACGAAGTGCTGCAGCTGGCGCTGCCGGCCAGCATCGATGCGGCACAGCTGCACGAGCTGGGCAACCACTGGGAAGCCGATGGCTGGCGCGCGGCGCTGGGCGACAGCGTCCCGCACGTGACCTGCGCGGATGAGCTGGGCATCGCGGCGGTGCAGCTGGCCAAGTCCGCGCAGCTGCTGCCCGCGCTGCTGGTCACCGGCGCCTCGAGCCAGCCGCTGCCGGAAACCGTGCTCGGCGTGCGCATCGACCAGATCGCCCGCTATGCGCTGCCGGGCCATGACGATCTGGTGCGCGTCAGCGAGGCGCGCGTGCCGCTGCGCCACGGCGTGATGAGCCGTCTGGTGCTGTTCCGTGATCGCCGCGATGCCAGCGAGCATGTGGCCGTGGTGGTCGGCACGCCCGATGCCGCGGCCGTGGTGCCGGTGCGCGCGCATTCCTCGTGCCTGACTGGCGACCTGCTCGGCAGCCTGCGCTGCGACTGCGGCGAGCAGCTGCAGTCGGCCGTGCAGCGCCTGCACGCGGAGGGTGGCGGCGTGCTGCTCTATCTGGCGCAGGAAGGACGCGGCATCGGCCTTGCGAACAAGCTGCGCGCCTACCAGCTGCAGGATGCCGGCCTCGACACCGTGGACGCCGACCGGCACCTGGGATTCAGTGCCGACGAGCGCGGCTACGCGATTGCGGCGGCCATGCTGCGCCAGCTCGGTTACACGCGCATCCGCCTGCTGACCAACAGCCCGCACAAGGTGCGCGAGCTGCGCGCACGCGGCATCGACGTGGAGGAAATGGAGCCGCTGCTGGCGCCGCCCAACGAGCACAACGCGCGCTACCTGCGCACCAAGCGCGATCGCGCTGGCCATCTGATCCCGGACACGCCGGGCGAGTGAGCGGCGTCAGCCGGCGCCCGCTGCCTCGAGCTGCTCGCTGATCTGCAGCCATTCGGTCTCGACCTCATCGGTCTGCTGCTGCAGGCGGGCGCGCTGCGCCACCAGCTCGCGCTGGCGCTCGCGCGCCGCCGGCTCATACAGCGCCGGATCCGCCAGCTGCGCGTCCAGCGTCGCGGACTGCGCCGCGAGATCGTGCATCTGCTTCTCGATGCGCGCCAGGCGCGTGCGCAATGGCGCCAGCGCCTTGCGCTGCTCCGCGTCCGCCTTGCGCTGTGCAGCGCCGTCGCGCCGCCGCGCGGCATCCGCTGGGGGAGAAGCGGTTGCCGTGCGTCTTGCAGCCGCGCCACCGGTGGCATCACCTGCACCTGCACCTGCACCTGCACCTGCACCTGCACCTGCACCTGCACCTGCACCGTCGCCCTTATCCCCACCCCCGCGTGCACGGGCCTCCGCGGCAGGCTGTGCGGCCGCACCGCGTGACAGCCAGCGCGCATAGTCGTCCAGGTCGCCCTCGAACTCCTGCACGCGCCCGCCGGCCACCAGCAGGAAGCGGTCGGTCACGGTCGCGAGCAGGTGCCGGTCGTGCGACACCATGATCACTGCGCCCGCGTAGTCCTGCAGCGCCATCGCCAGCGCCTGGCGCATCTCGAGGTCCAGGTGGTTGGTGGGCTCGTCCAGCAGCAGCAGGTTCGGCTTGCGCCACGCCACCAGCGACAGTGCAAGGCGCGCCTTCTCGCCGCCGGAGAAGGGGCCCACCGCCTCGAACACGCGATCGCTACGGAAGCCGAAGGTGGCGAGGAAATTGCGCAGCTCCTGCTCGGCCGGCCGCTGCTGCAAGTGCTGCGCCAGCCGCTGCAGGTGCAGCAGTGGCGAGGCCGCGTCGTCGAGCTGCTCCAGCTGGTGCTGCGCGAAATAGCCCATCGACAGGTCGCGCGCATCATCGCGCGTGCCGCCCTGCGAAGGCAGCTCACCGGCCAGCAGCTTGATCAGCGTCGACTTGCCGGCGCCATTGCGTCCCAGCAGCGAGATGCGGTCGCCCGGATACACGGTCAGCCCGACGCCCGACAGCAGCACGCGGTCGCCATAGCCGGCCTTCTGGTCCTTGATCGCCAGCAGCGGCCGCGGCAGGCGCGGCGGTTCGGCGAACTGGAACTCGAAGGGCGAATCCACATGCGCCGGCGCGATGCGCTGCATGCGTTCCAGCGCCTTGATGCGGCTCTGCGCCTGGCGCGCCTTGCTTGCCTTGGCGCGGAAACGCCGCACGAAATCCTCCATGTGGGCGATCTCGCGCTGCTGCTTCTCATACATTGCGCCCTGCTGCGCCAGCGTCGCCGCGCGCGCCACCTCGAAGTCGGTGTAGTTGCCGGTGTACACCGTGACGCGCTGCTGCTCGATGTTGACGATGCGGTTGACCACACGGTCGAGGAACTCCCGGTCGTGCGCGATCAGCAGCAGCGTGCCCTGATACTCGCGCAGCCAACCCTCCAGCCACACGATGGCATCGAGGTCCAGGTGATTGGTGGGCTCATCCAGCAGCAGCAGGTCCGAGCGGCTCATCAGCGCACGTGCGACGTTCAGGCGCACACGCCAGCCACCGGAGAACTCGCGCACCAGGCGCGGCGCATCGCCGGGCGCGAAGCCCAGGCCATGCATCAGCTGCGCCGCGCGCGCCGGGGCGTCATAGCCGCCGATCGCGCCGAGCCGCGTGTAGAGATTTGCCAGGCGCGTGCCATCGGTGTCGTGCGCCGCCTCGGCGGCGGCGATCAGCGCTTCGACCTCGCGCAGTTCGGCATCGCCGTCGAGCACGAAATCGAGCGCCGCGCGGTCGATGGCATCCAGCTCCTGCGCCACATGCGCCACCGCGAGGTTGGTCGGCATCGCGATCTGCCCCGCGTCGGGCTGCAGCTCGCCGCGCACCATCGCCATCAGGCTCGACTTGCCGCTGCCGTTCTCGCCGGTGATGCCGATTTTCTCGCCGCGGAACAGGCTGAAATCCGCGTCGGCGAACAGCACGCGCGGCCCGCGGCGCAGGGTGACGGATTCGAACTTGATCATGGGGCGCGAAGCTTAGAGGTAGAATGCCGGCATGAACAACGCCAACAGGGCCCGGCGCCTCGCGCTGCTGCTGGCCGCACTCGCACCGTTTTCTGCCGCACTGGCCGAGGTCAAGGTCACCGAAGGCTGGGCGCGCGCCACCACACCGGGCGCGCAGGTCGCCGCCGCCTATCTCACCCTCACCAACTCCGGTGACGAAGAGCGCAAGCTGCTGAAGATCGGCTCACCGGTCACCGGCGAGATCACCCTGCATCGCACCAGCATCACCGCGCAGGGCACCGCCCGCATGTGGCCACTGGCGGTGCTGGCGGTGGGTCCGGGCGAGACGCTGCGCATGGAACCGGGTGCCGTGCACGTGATGTTCACCAGGCTGAAGACGCCGCTGGTGGCGGGCCAGAAGGTGCCGCTGACGATGAAGTTCGACGGCGGCGAGCCCGAGTTCACCGTGATGCTCGACGTGCGTCCGCTGGTGCCGGGTGAGGCGGCAGAGGGCGAGGTCGCCCACGGCAGCCACCAGCACTGAGGGCGGATCACCCTGCCGGTCAGCGGAACGCGGGATTCAGCTGGCGCAGCGCCTCGACCAGATCGATCTGCCCGGTGGCATCGAGCTGCTGGCGCGTGAAACTCCGGAACGGATAACCCACCGGCTCGCAATGCGCGCGCTGGCTGGACTGGATGCGGGAGCCGGTCACCTGCGTGCAGGCTGCGGCGGCGCCGGCCTCATCATTCGCGGCGAGAGTCTGTGGTCGCGGCGACGTGGCGCAGGCTGCAAGTGACGCGGCAATCAGCAGCATGCAGGGCAGGGCGGTGCGGTATGCCATCACGGACCTCCTCGCGCCGCGTTCAGCCACCGGCGCGTCGGGCATCGTACCCCAGCTTCACCAGCTCGGCGACGATGCGGTCGCGGTGCTCGCCCTGGATCTCGATGCGGTCATCCTGGACGCCGCCTCCGGCGCCGCAGCAACGCTTCAGCTTTCCCGCCAGTTCCGCCAGGGCTTCACCGCGCAGCGGCAATCCGGTGACCACCGTCACGCCCTTGCCGCCCCGGCCCGCGGTCTCGCGCGACACCCGGATGCGCGCAGGGCCTGCCGGGGCCGGCTTCGGCGGTGTCTTGACCGGCCGGTCGATGACCACGCCGCGGAAGGTGTGCACGCGCTTCATGGGCTCCTCGGTGCTGCGGGGGAAAGCGCCAAAGCGGGTTATGATGCCAGTTCGCATGGAAAGTCCGCATGACTAGTCGATGCATCAGGCTGCGGTAATCCTCGGCCTCATCGTCCTGAATGGATTGTTCGCCTCGGCCGAACTGGCACTGGTGCAGGCCCGTCGAGCGCGGCTGAAGGCGCTGGCCGATGAAGGCCACCGCGGCGCGCGCGCGGCGCTGCAGCTGCTCGATGACCCCACCCGCCTGCTGTCCTCGGTGCAGGTGGGCATCACGCTGGTGGGCATCCTGACCGGCGTCTACAGCGGCGCGGCGTATTCCGCCGGGCTTGCCAGCTGGCTGGCGGCCACCGAGCCGCGCCTGGCTCCCTACGCCGAGGAACTGGCCTACGGCCTCATCGTGGTCGTGATGACCTACTTCTCCATCGTGCTGGGCGAACTGGTGCCGAAGCGCCTGGCGATGGCCTACGCCGACCGGTGGGCCGTGCTGGTCGCAATGCCGATGCAGGTGATCGCGCGCATCGGCGCGCCGGTGGTCTGGCTGCTGCAGCGCTCGACCAATGCGCTGCTGCGGCTGCTGCCCACCGTCGCGCTGCGCCAGTCCGGCGTCACCGATGACGACGTGCGCGCGCTGGCCACCGAGGGCATGCAGACCGGCGCCCTGCATCGCCACGAGGCCGAGATGATCGACTCGGTGCTGCGCCTCGCCGACCGCAACATCGGCGGCATCATGGTGCCGCGCGGCGACATCCTGTGGCTGGACATCAACGAGCCGGTGGCGACGCTGTGGGATGAAGCGCGGCGCAGCGGTCATGCGCGTTTCCTGCTGTGCCGGGGCGAGCTCGAGCAGCTGCTCGGCGTGATCTCGCTCGCCAACCTCGGCGAGGCACTGCGGCGCGGACGCATCGACGTCGAGGCCGATACGCAGCCGCCGCTGCATGTGCCCGAAGGCATCTCGATCTTCCGCCTGCTCGAGACCTTCCGCCGCTCGAGCGTGCACCTGGGGGTGGTCACCAATGAATACGGCGGCATCGAGGGCCTGGTGACGCCGGCCGACATCCTGAAGGCCATCGCGGGCGAGATGCCGGAGATGGGCAGCCGCGACAGCGCCAGCCTGCAGCAGCGCGAGGATGGCAGCTGGCTCATCGACGGCCACCTGTCGATCCATGAAGTGGAGCGCGCGCTGGGGCGCAAGGACCTCGCCCGCGGCGACAACTACAACACGATGGCCGGTTTCGTGCTGTGGCACCTGGGCCGGCTGCCCGTGCCCGGCGAGAAGCTGGCCTGGCGCGACCTGTCGATCGAGGTGATCGACATGGATGGCTTGGTCATCGACAAGCTGATGGTGCAGATGCGCAGCGCGCAGGGACTGCGCGCCGGCGAGGCCTAGTCAGCCGGCGCGTGATCGAAGCCGGTGGGATGCGCGCTGAAGGACACCGCCTTCACCAGCGCCCACACATCCAGGCCCGGCGCGACACGCAGCTCGCGCGTGGCCGCGGCACTGATGCGGGCAAGCAATGTCGCGCCGCCGATGTCCACTTCGACCAGACAGGCGCCCTGGTCCTGCGTGACCGACACCACGCGGCCACGAAGCTGGTTGCGCACCGAAAGGCCGCGCGGTTCCTCCACGGCCAGGATCAGGTCGCGGGCCAGCAGCTGCAGGCGCACCCGTTGGCCCGGAGACAGGCGCGTGGAGGTGACGAACAGGCGGCTCATCGCGCCGACGCGCACCGCTGACAGACCCTGCGCCGCCTGCACCTCCTCGACGCATCCATCCATCACCGCACCCACCGCATCGATGCCGACGATGCGGCGCAGTGCCGGGGCGAGGCTCACCGCGCCGATGCTGCCGGTGGCGACCACCTGCCCATGGTCCAGCACGGCCAGGTGCGTCGCCAGGCGCAGCACCTCGTCGAACTGATGGCTGACAAACACCATCGGGATCGCGAACGCGTCGCGCAGGCGTTCCAGATAGGGCAGCACCTCCTCACGGCGTGACACGTCCAGCGAGGCGAGCGGCTCGTCCAGCAGCAGCAGCCGCGGGCGCGACAGCAGCGCGCGCCCCAGTGCCACGCGCTGGCGCTCACCGCCCGACAGCGAGCCCGGTCGCCGCGCCAGCAGCGGTGCGATGCCCAGCAGGTCCACCACATCATCAAAGCCCTTCGGCGCCGTGCCGCGCGGCACGCCATACAGCAAATTGCCGCGCACGGTGTAGTGCGGGAACAGGCGCGCGTCCTGGAACACATAGCCGATGCGGCGCCTTTCGGCGGGCACGTCGATGCCGCGATCACTGTCCAGCCACACCGCGTCATCGAGCGCGATGCGCCCGTGCGCCGGAAGCAGACCGGCCAGCACGTTGACGAGCGTGGTCTTGCCGCAGCCGGAACGTCCGAACAGCGCCGTGACGCCCGGCGTGGGCGCCTCGAAGCGCGCATCCAGCGCGAACGTGCCGCGCGACAGCGTGACGTGGGCGCTCAGCACGTCACTTGCCCAGCCAGCGGCGCAGTCCGCGCGCCAGTGCCTCGGCGGCCAGCAGACCGGCCAGGCCCAGCGACAGCGACAGCATCGCCAGTCGTGCCGCGGTGGCATCGCCATCGGGGGACTGCAGCGCGGTGTACAGCGCCAGCGGCAGCGTGCGCGTCTCGCCGGGGATGTTGGACACGAAGGTGATCACCGCGCCGAACTCGCCGAGTCCTGCCGCGAACGCCGTCACCGCGCCTGCCAGCACCCCCGGAAGCATCAGCGGCAGCGTGATCGTGCCGAAGCGCCGCCAGGCGGACGCGCCCAGCGTGCGCGCCGCCTCCTCGAGACCCGTGTCCACGTTCTCCAGCGAGATGCGCATCGCGCGCACCATCAGCGGGAACGACATCACCGCGGTGGCCAGGGCCGCGCCGTTGGTGGAGAAGGTGAGCTGGATGTCGAAGGTGCGATCGAGCCAGCCGCCAACCGGGCCGCGCGTGCCCATCAGCACCAGCAGCAGGTAGCCCACCACCACCGGCGGCAGCACCAGCGGCAGGTGCACGAAGGCATCCAGCAGCATGCGGCCGGCAAAACGCCGGCGGGTCAGCAGCCATGCCATGATCACTGCCGGCAGCAGGTTTATCGCCACGGCCCGCAGCGCCACGGCCAGGCTCAGCTGCAGCGCAGCCAGCTCCGTTTCCCCGATCTGCCACATGGCGGGCAAGGATAATCGTTGCGGGCCATAATCGGTCGGATGAACGCCATGCCAGACCAGGCCGGTCCGTCCGGCTCACGACCGATCGTCACCATCCAGTCGCACATCCTGCAGCAGCAGGCGCGCTTTCCGGAGGCCTCCGGCGCGCTGTCCTGGGTGCTGTCCGCCATCTCCGTGTCCGCGAAGATGATCGCCGCGCAGGTGCGGCGCGCGCGGCTCGAAGATGTGCTCGGCAGCGTCGGCGCGCAGAACGTGCAGGGCGAGACGCAGCAGAAGCTCGATGTCATCGCCAACGACATCCTGATGCGCAACCTGCAGGGGCGCCAGGGCGTGGCCATCGTCGCCTCCGAGGAGAACGAGAAGGCGGTGATCCTGCGCGACACCAATGACGGCGAGACGCGCTACTGCGTGATGTTCGACCCGCTCGATGGCTCGTCCAACCTCGACATCGCCGGTGGCGTCGGCACCATCTTCAGCATCCTGCGCAAGGACCGCCGTTCCCCGAAGATCGAGGATTCGCTGCTGCAACCGGGCGTGCGCCAGGTGGCCGCGGGTTACGTGCTCTATGGCTCATCCACGGTGATGCTGCTGACCATCGGCAGCGGCGTCGACATGTTCGTGCTCGATCCTTCGATCGGCGCCTTCGTGCGCGTGGCCGAGGGGCTGAAGATCCCGCCGCGCCAGAAGTGCTATTCACTGAACGAGGGCAATCGCCTGTCGCTGCCGGAGGGTTACCAGCGCTACCTGAACTGGGCGCAGGAGAACGGCTACTCCAGCCGCTACGTCGGCGCGATGGTGGCCGACGTGCACCGGATCATGATCCAGGGCGGCGTGTTCATGTACCCGCCGACGAAGAAAGCCCCGAAGGGCAAGCTGCGCCTGATGTACGAGGCGAACCCGATGGCTTTCCTCGTGGAGCAGGCCGGTGGCAAGGCGCTGGCCGCGCCCGGGCAGCGCATCATGGAGCTGCAGCCGACGGACATCCACCAGCGCACCTGCGTGGTGCTGGGCAGCAGCGAAGAGGTGGACCAAGTGGTGTCCCACCTCTGATCTTGACCTGCGGCATCTGCTGCAGGCGGCAGTGCCTGTCGTGATCGTTGGATGGGTGACGGCATTTTGCGACAGATGCCGCGATTCTGGTGGTCCGGCTGCGTGCGGCGTCCCGATTGTGAACCAGTCCGATTGCCCCGATCTGACACGTTGACCTAACATCAGCCGCGCCCCAGACCTGTGGGCGTGGTCTCCATCGCGCCTGCATCGCGGCTCCAGCCGCTTTCATTCTTCGCGAGGATTTCATGACCCTAGCAGACGAACATCAGGCAGCATTACAGGCCCGTCATCAGGGTGCGGTGGCGTCCCGCGGCGTGCGCTGCAGGCTGGCGTCGATCTGTGGCATGAGCGCGGTGCTGGCAGCCGGACTCCCCGCAGCGATGGCCATGGCCGCCGATGCCGATGACGAACTGATCCTCGAAGAGATCGTGGTCACGGCGCGCAAGCGCAGCGAGACCTTGACCGAAGTGCCGATGAATATCTCGGCCATCGCCGCCGAACAGCTGCAGGAACGCAATATCGCCAGCGCCTCGGAGCTGTACCGCACGCTGGCGGGCGGCGCCGTCGCGGTGAACGAGCTGATCCTGCGCGGCCTTTCGGGCGGCAACTCCACCGCGCCGGGCACCACCAACCAGTATGTGGACGGCATCCCGCTCGACTTCCGCAATGTCTTCGATGTGGAGCAGGTCGAGGTGCTGCGCGGACCACAGGGAACCTTGTGGGGTTCGAACGGCATCGGCGGCACCGTCCAGATCATCACCCGCAAGCCGCAGCTTGACGCACTGGAGCTCGGTGCGACGTTGAGTGGGACGCAGGAGAAGAACGGCAGTGGCACCGCGATGCGCGGTGGCGTGAGCCTGAATGTGCCGCTGATCGAGGATCGCCTCGCGCTGCGCGTGGCCACGCAATTGCGCCAGGACCCGGGCAAGATCGTCAATGCCTACACGGGCAACGCACGCAAGTCGGAATACAAGTTCCTGCGCACGCAGCTGCTATGGAAGCCGCTGCCCCTGGCTACCCTGAATTTCCAGTATCTGTACGACGAGTCCGACTCCACCGGAACCACCTACGCGGATGCCTCGGTTCCGGGCAGCTATCTCACCGCGACCGTCACCGAAAGTGCCGCCTCGCCGTGGGGCTTCGACGTCGATTACCTCGAGACAGAGTGCGCCGAGGGCGCGACGCGGGCCACCTGCATGGCCGTTCCATCGCGGGCACAAGACACCCCGGCACGTTTCCAGGTCTATGACCTGCTCGATGGCTGGACGAAGAGCACCAATGACGTGTACGCGCTGACCGCGCGCTACGAGGACCTGCTGGGCGTCGCCTCTGCAACCTATGTGGGTTCGTACCAGATCTACAACGAAGCCGCGCTGGAAGACTGGTCGCGCCTCGACATGGCCGACCTGTCGCGGACCTGGATCGTGAATGACCTGGGCGAGAAGCGCCTGACGCATGAGCTGCGTTTCCAGGGACTCGGCGGATCCAACCTCGACTGGACGCTCGGCGCCTTCTTCGACAAGACGTGGACCGGGTATCAACCCGACGCGCAGTGGCAGTACCACGACGCCAGCCCGGCCGGCATCGCCATCTTCTCCGACTGGAACAGCTGGGCCTGGGAAGACTGGGCACCGCTGGGCGTGAACAACATCGGCGAGATGGGCCAGTACCTCTGGGGCGACCCGTCGCGAAACTACAACCTTACCTACAACAACGTCTGGGAAAAGGAACTGGCGTTTTTCGGTGAGGTCAGCTACCGGCTGCCCACCGCCGTCGGGGACTTCGAATTCACCGGCGGCCTTCGCCACTTCGAACTCAAGGACTACGCCAGCTTCGCGTACTCCGGCATCTGGTATGGCCCGGAAGGTGGCGGACTCTCCGACGGTGGCAAGGAGGACGGCAACCGCCGCAAGTTCAGCGTGGCCTGGCTGCCCAATGCAGACACCAACGTGTACGCGCTGTATTCGGAAGGATATCGGCCCGGTGGCAACAACCCACCGCTGGCCAATGCCTGCGCCAACGACGAATTCGCGGGGGCCTATGACCCGCGCTTCACCAGTGACTCGATCGACAACTATGAGCTCGGCCTGAAGTTGAACCTGCTCGATCGGCGCCTGCGCGTGGCGTCGGCCGTCTACAACATCGAGTGGACCGGGGTGCGAGCCGACATCTACATGCCCAGCTGTGGTTTCGAGTTCACGGCCAACGCCGCCAGGGCGCGTTCGCGAGGCGTGGAGTTCGAGAGCACCTATCGCCTGACGCCGAGCACCACGCTGACTCTCAATGGGTCATATACCGATGCCACGATCCGCGATGACGTGGATGCACTGCAGGCCACCGCAGGCGACCGTATGCCGCAGGTGCCGAAATACAATGCCTATGTCGCAGTGGACCAGCAATTCGACCTGTTCGGGCGCAGCGTCTTCGTGCGCGCGGACCTGTCGTCATATGGCAGCTACAAGTCGCACTTCAACACGCTCGACGAGGACGTGTCCGCCGGCTACGAGACAGTGAACCTCTCCGGCCGGGTCAATGTCAGCGACAACGCGGTGCTGAGCCTGCACCTGGAAAACCTGTTGAACAAGCAGTACTACACCTACCGTTCAGCGCGCTCGCGCACGGACATGACCCAGCAGCTGTATGAGGCCTGGGGCGCGGAACGTGCGATCACCGTGCGGATGGACTACAACTTCCGCTGACGCTGATCGCGCAGCGGCCTGGTCTGGGTCGGGAACGGTGCTCCCGGATTTGCACGGGCCGCAGACCAGATCAGGGTGACCCCGCAGGGGTCGGAATGAAAAAGGCCCGGGAGCTTCCGCCCGGGCCTTCCTTTCACACGCCTGTCAGTCGTGTGCTTCCGCGTCAGTTCGCCCGACGCAGCACCACACGGCGGTTCAGCGCGCGACCCTCGGCCGTCGCGTTGTCGGCCACCGGCTGCGTCTCGCCGAAGCCCTCGGCACGCAGGCGGTTCGAGGGAATGCCGCCGTCCACCAGATACTTCAGCACCGCATCGGCGCGGCGCTGCGAGAGCTGCTGGTTGTAGGCCTCGGCACCGACGCTGTCGGTGTGCCCCTCGATGACGCCGTTGATCGACGTGTTCTCGCGCAGGAACGCGATGGTGCGATCCAGCTCGGCACGCGATTCGGCCTTCACCGTGGCGGAATCGTTGTCGAACAGCACCTCGAGGCGCACGGTCAGGCTGCAGCCGGAGCTGTCGACCTGATCGCCGGCCGGTGTGTTCGGGCAGCGGTCATTCGCATCGATGACGCCATCGCGATCGGCATCAGCCGGCGGCGGGGGCGGCGGCGGTGGTGGCGGCGGGGGCGCAACCGGCGCGGTCTGCACAGGTGGCGGCGGCGGTGGGGGCGGGGGCGGCGGGGGCGGCGCGGCCACGGGCTCCTCGCGTCCCCTGCCGAAGGCCATCTGCAGGCCGAGCGTCGCAACTGTATCGATGATGCCGCGGCCTACCGAGCCGCGCGCGGCGACATCGCCCTTCAGCTGCAGCTTGCTGCTGGTGAATTCCATCAAGTCGGCCGTCAAGCCTACGCCGAGCTTGCCCACCACTTCCTTGTCCGGACCATCGATGCGGCGCTGGTCGACGATGCCGGCACCCATGACGATGAAGGGACTCACGCGCGCATCGCGGTCGAACACGCGCGCGAAGTCGAAGGTCAGCCCTTTGATCTCGCGATCCCAGGTGGCCCCGGGTGCAAGGTCATCGTGATTGCCGGAGAAGCCGTTGAGCGAGAAATCCCAGCGCTCGTTCATGGCATAGCCGAGCGAATAGCTCAGTCCGAAGCCGTCGTCGAGTACGCGGTCGGAATCCGTCTCGGTCCACATGCCGGACACGCCGATGGTCATCTGGCCCACCTCCGAACCTGCGAAGGCCTGCGCGGCGCCGCCGAGCAGAGCGGCCGAGACGGCCAGTCTCACCAGTGATCTATTCATGGTCGTTCCTCGTGCAACTCCCGGGGGGAGGGAGCGTTGCGCGAATGCTAACGCCATGGAAGGCAACTTCACACCATGGAATGAAGTTGCACGGTCATCCGGACGTGCGGGAAATTCCGTACGGAAAGACGGCGGAATTGCCGCTTTCAATATCCGGGCAAGCGTGGCAGCGAGATGCGATCGCCGACGCGGATGCCGCGGCGGTTGGCCTCACCGGCGAGCAGCTCAAGCACGCCGGTGATCGGGCCGCCAGATGGAATCAGCGTCTCGGACAGCGGCACCGCATCGGCATGGATGTGCGTGATGCGCCCCTCTGCGTCGAAGAACAGCATGTCGAGCGGCACATAGGTGTTCTTCATCCACATGTCCATCACGCGCGGCGACCTGTGCAGGAAGAGCATGCCGCGATCACGCGGCAGTTCGCGGATCCACATCAGACCCTGCTGCTGCTGGGCCGGCGTGAGCGCCAGCCAGACCTTGAATGAATCGCGCCCGTCGCGCCGCTCGATGCTGATGTCGCGCTGCTCGAAACTGCGCAGCTGCTGCGGATTGAACCCGGCCGCGGGCTGTGCCGCAGCCGCCGGCAATGTCAGGAGGACCAACCAAAACAGCACGGGCAGGGTGCGCATGATGCAACAGTCTATGACTAAACTAGCCCCATGCGCCTCATCGAAATCTCCCCGATCATTCCTCCCGCCCTCGCTCGCCTCGCGGAGCTGGCCGGCAATCTTTCCTACAGCTGGGACCGCCCCACCCGCGCACTGTTCGAGGATCTCGACCAGACCCTGTGGCGCCAGACGCACGCCAATCCGCGCCTGATGCTTCGCTGCGTCAGCCAGCAGGCGCTCGACGCGGCCGCCGCTGACCCTTCTTATATGGAGCGCTACCGGGCCGCGCTGGCCGGTTACGACCGCTACCAGGCACAGGCCAGCACCGTTGGCGCCGATCCGCTGGTGGCCTATTTCTGCGCCGAATATGGCTTCCATGAGAGCTTTCCGATCTATTCCGGCGGCCTCGGCGTGCTCGCCGGTGACCACTGCAAGGCCGCCAGCGACGAGCAGCTGGGTTTCGTCGCGGTGGGGCTGGCCTATCGCCAGGGCTATTTCAGGCAGGGCGTCGACAGCGATGGCACGCAGCATGCGGGCTTCCACGACGTGGATCCGCGCGACCTGCCGATGGAGCCGGTGCGCGAGGCCGACGGCAGCCAGCTGATCGTGCAGATCCCCATCGCAGAGCGGCAGGTGGCCGCGCGACTGTGGCGCGTCGAGGTCGGGCACGTGTCGGTCTATCTGCTCGATACCAATGTCGCGCCGAACGATGCCGCCGACCGCGACATCACCTTCCGCCTCTACGGCGGCGACGAGGCCCATCGCATCCGGCAGGAAATGGTGCTCGGCATCGGCGGCGTGCGCGCGCTGCGCCGGATCGGGCTCGCGCCGGCGGTGTGGCACATGAACGAGGGTCATGCCGCGTTCCTGGCGCTCGAGCTGCTGCGTGAACGACTCGAGGCCGGGCTCGATTTCGACGCCGGGCTCGAGGCGGTCGCCGCCCAGTGCGTGTTCACCACGCACACGCCAGTGGCTGCCGGGCACGACGCATTCCCCGATCATCTGTTCACCGAGCACTTCGCTGGCCTCGCCGTCCAGATGGACGTCGATGTGCAGCGGCTGCTCGAGCTGGGCCGTGCGCCAGGCGTGCATGGCCGTTTCAACATGACGCGCCTCGCGCTGCACGGCGCGCGCCGCGTCAACGGGGTCAGCCGCATCCACGGCGGCGTCTCCTCGATGCTGTGCGCTGACCACTGGCCCGACATCCCCGCCCAGGAGAACCCGGTGGGCTATGTGACCAATGGCGTGCACGTGCCGACCTTCCTGTCCTCGGTGTGGGCGCGCATGTTCGACGAACGCCTGCCCGAGTGGCGCGAACACCTCAGCGACCGCGACTACTGGCGCGCGCTGGAGCACTGGGCGGATGAGCCCTTCTGGCGCGCCGCGCAGGACATCAAGTCGCGCATGCTGGCCGGCGTGCGCGCGCGCCTGGAGCGCGAGTACCGGCGCAAGGGCATGGGTCCGGTGCAGCTGAAGCAGATCACCCGGTTCCTCGATCCGGCGAACCCGGACGTGCTGACCATCGGCTTCGCGCGACGTTTCGCCACCTACAAGCGCGCGGCGCTGCTGCTGCGCGACCGCGAGCGGCTGCGGCGCCTGGTGAACAATGCCGACCGCCCGGTGCTGTTCCTGTTTGCCGGCAAGGCCCATCCGGCCGACCATCCGGGACAGCAGGTGCTGCGCGAGATCAAACGCGCGATGCTCTCACCGGACCTGGCCGGTCATGTGGTGTTCCTCGAGGACTACGACATCCAGCTTGCGCGCTGGCTGGTGACGGGCGTCGACGTGTGGCTCAACAATCCGATCGCGCCGCTCGAGGCGTCGGGCACGTCGGGCATCAAGGCCGCGGTCAATGGAAGGCTCAACCTGTCGATCCTCGATGGCTGGTGGGCCGAGGCCTGGGACGGCGTGAATGGCTGGGGCCTGCCGGGCGCCGATGCGATGGACGAAGCGCGCCGCGACGACCTGGACGCGGCCGCCGTGCTCGATGCGCTCGAGGAAGAAGTGGTCCCCCTCTACTACGCGCGCAATCACGACGGCCTGTCACCGGGCTGGGTGCGCCGCTGCCGTCGCGCGATGTCCTCGGTCATCCCGCGCTTCAACATGCGCCGCGTCGTCAGCGACTATGCCTCGAAGCTCTATCGTCCGGCGGCCGCGATGGGCCAGCGCCTGCTCGCCGACGACGGTCGTCCGGCCATCGAGCTTGCAGCCTGGAAGCGGCGCGTGCGCGAGCGCTGGGAGGGGGTGCAGATCCTCGAGGCGCACCATACGCCGCGTGCCATCGGCACCGCGGCGCCATTGCAGATGCGCGCGAAGGTGCAGCTCGCCGGGCTCGATCCGGCCGACCTCTATGTCGAGTTCAAGGCACGGCGGCTGCTGCCGGATGACGGATTCGAGCTGGCGCCGCTGTGTTCATTCGGTCACGGCACGCCGCCGGGTCAATGGCTGGAACGCTTCGGTGTCGCAGGCCCCATCGCGGAGGATGGCACCGCTGAATTCACGGTGTCGGCCATGCCGCCCGGCATGGGTCAGTACCAGTTGCAGGTGCGGGTCTATCCCTGGCACCCCCTGCTGACCCATCCGCTGGAGATGGGCCTGATGAAGACTCTGTGAAGATTCCGCTGCAATGCTGCTGATGAGGTGCGCGTCGTAGTTGGTGAGAACCAGCATGTAGGCAGGTGCTGGCACCAACCCGGCCCATGAACGCAACCGGGCTGTGGTAAATATAGCGAGCAATGGTCAACGCTTCGCGCACATCGTCCGGCCGCTATGTCAGCCGGCTCACAGGCGGCACTCTTGCCATGATCATGGCCGGCGGGCGCGGCGAGCGCCTGCGCGGCCTCACCGAGCATCGCTCCAAGCCCGCTGCGCCATTCGGTGGCAAGTTCCGCATCATCGACTTCGTGCTGTCCAACTGCGTGAACTCGGGCATCCGCAAGGTCTGCCTGCTCACGCAGTACAAGGGGCAGTCACTGATCCAGCACGTACAACGCGGCTGGAGCTATCTGCGCGGTGAATTCGGCGAATTCGTCGATGTCATCCCCGCGCAGCAGCAGATCGGGCAGCACTGGTATCGCGGCACCGCCGATTCGGTGTACCAGAACCTCGACTACGTGCGCAGCCACGGGCCACGCCATGTGCTGGTGCTGGCCGGTGACCACATCTACAAGATGGACTACGGTCCGATGATCGCCTACCACGTCGAGAAGGGCGCCGACATCACCGTCGGCGTGGTCGAGGTGCCCGTGCCCGACGCCCGTTCCTTCGGCGTGATGTCCGTCACCGACTGGAACCGCGTCACGAAGTTCACCGAGAAGCCGCAGCAGCCCGAACACATGCCCGGCAACGAGGATGTCGCGCTGGCCTCGATGGGCATCTACGTGTTCAACGCCGACCTGCTCGAGCGCCTGCTCACCGAAGATGCCGCCGATCCCGACTCCGCGCACGACTTCGGCCGCAACATCATCCCGAAGGCCATCGAGACGATGCAGGTCTTCGCCTATCCGTTCCGCAACGTGCGGACCAAGGCGCAGAACTACTGGCGCGACGTGGGCACGGTCGATGCGTTCTATGAGGCCAACATCGAGCTGGTGCACGTCTCGCCCGAGCTCAATGTCTACGACGAGGAGTGGCCCATCTGGACCTACCAGGTGCAGCAGCCGCCTGCCAAGTTCGTGCTGTCCGACGCCAACCGCACCGGCATGGCGATCAACTCGCTGGTCGCCGGTGGCTGCATCATCTCCGGTGCGGTGGTGCGCGAGTCGCTGCTGTTCTCGGCCGTGCGCGTCGACGAATACAGCCAGGTCGAGCGTTCGGTGATCATGCCTGGCGTGCGCATCGGGCGCCGCTGTGTGGTGCGCAATGCCATCATCGACGAGCACTGCGAGATTCCAGACGGCATGCAGATCGGTGTCGACCCGGCCGCCGATCGCCTGCGCTTCGACGTGACGCCGCGCGGCATCGTGCTGGTGACTCCCGAGATGCTGCTGGCGTCCACCCGCGTCGGATGAACCACGACACGCGGCTGCCGGTGGTGCTGTTCTGGCACATGCACCAGCCGCCCTATCGCGACGCGCTCTCGGGCGACTATGTGCTGCCGTGGACGTGGCTGCACGTCATCAAGGATTACACCGACATGGCCGCCCACCTCGAGCAGGTGGAGGGTGCCCGCGCGGTGGTCAATTTCACGCCGGTGCTGGTGGGCCAGATCGAGGACCTCGCCGGCGCCGTGCGCGCCCACCTGTCGCGCGGCGCCGCGTTGCCCGATGCGATGCTCGCGATGCTCGGCGATGCGCCGCTGCCCACGCAGCCCGGGGCGCGCCTGACGCTGATGCAGTCTTGCCTGCGCGCCGAGGAGCACAACGTCATCCGTCCGCGCCCGGCATTCGCCGAGCTGGTGAGCCTGGCGCATGGCGTGAACGACGCGCAGCGCATCGGATATGTCGCCGACCAGTTCCTGCATGACCTGGCTGTCTGGTATCACCTCGCATGGCTGGGTGAATCGGTGCGGCGCGACCATCCGTTGCCGGCGCGGCTGGAGCAGAAGGCGTGCGGCTTCGATGCCGCGGACCGCCGCGAACTGCTGGCGCTGGTGGGCGATCTGCTGGCCGGCGTGCTGCCGCGCTATCGCGCGCTGGCCGAAGCCGGCCGGTGCGAGCTGGCCACCTCGCCGTTCAGTCACCCCATCCTGCCATTGCTGCTCGACTTCGGCGCCGCGCGCGACGGCGAGCCGCACGCGCCGCGGCCGCATTCGCCGGGCTATCCCGGTGGCGCGGAGCGTGCCGCGTGGCACCTGCAACAGGCAGTCGAGACGCATCAGCGCGTGTTCGGCCAGCGGCCGCGCACCTGCTGGCCGTCCGAAGGCGCGGTCAGTGAATCCGCCGTGGCCGCGATCGAGGCCGCGGGCTTCGACTGCCTGGCCACCAGCGTCAGCGTGCTGACGCCGTCGCTGGCGTTGTCGGGCATCGAGGTGCCTGAGCAGCCGGATGCCGCCGAGCGCCTGGTGAACCGTGCCTGGCAACTGCCCGGCAGCAACCTGTCGTGCTTCTTCCGTCACGATGGCCTGTCCGACCTCATCGGCTTCACCTACAACAAGTGGCACGGCGATGACGCGGCGGCCAATTTCGTGCATGAGCTGGCCGCCATCGAGGCGCGCACCGCGGGCACTCCTGGTCGCGTGCTGCTGGTGGCGCTGGATGGCGAGAACGCCTGGGAGCACTATCCGCACAATGGCTGGTACTTCCTCAATGCCATGTACCGTGGCATCGCGACCCACCCGCGGCTCCGCCTCGCCACATTGTCTGAATGTGTGGATGAGCAGCGGGCGGCAGGCGTGGCGCCGCCGACGCTGCCACGCCTGCGTGCCGGCTCCTGGGTCTACGGCACGCTGTCCACATGGATGGGCGATCCGGACAAGAACCGCGGCTGGGATCTGCTGTGCGAGGCCAAGCAGGCCTTCGATGAGGCGATGGCCTCCGGGCGCCTGTCGCAGGCCCAGCAGCAGCGCGCCCGCATGCAGCTGGCGGCCTGCGAGGCTTCGGACTGGTTCTGGTGGTTCGGCGATTACAATCCCGCCGTGGCCGTGCGGGACTTCGACCGGCTGTTCCGCCACCAGCTCACCAGCCTCTATCAATCCCTCGACATCGAGCCGCCGTCCCATCTCGTACAGCCAATCAGCGTCGGCCATGGCAATCCCGAAGGCGGTGGAGTGATGCGCAGGTCATGAACATGCAGCCACAGGGCGAAATCCTCTCGAAGCGGCGCTCCGGCGTGCTGCTGCCGGCCACCGCGCTGGCAGATGATGCCGGCGGGGCGCTGGGCGGACGCGCGGAGCGTTTCATCGACTGGCTGGCCGATGCCGGCTTCACGGTCTGGCAGTTGCTGCCGCTGGTGCCGGTGGACCGTTCCGGTTCGCCCTACTGGGCGCGCACGGACCGCGCCGGCAACCCCGTGCTGCTCGATCCAGCCGCGCCCGATCCCGGCGACGAGGATGACTTCCAGGCCTGGCGCGACGCGCAGGCGGAGTGGCTCGATCACTACGCCTTGTTCGAGGCCATCAGCGCGGACCAGGGCGGCAAGCCATGGTGGCAGTGGCCGGTGCCGCTGCGCGACCGCAAGCCCGGTGCACTCGACGAGGCCGCGCGCCGCCTGGCCAAGCCCATCCGCGCGCTTGAGCATGTGCAGTGGCGCTTCGATGTGCAGTGGCAGGCGCTGCGCGCGCATGCGCGCGCGCGCGGCGTGCACCTGTTCGGTGATCTCCCCATCTACGTGGCGCCCGACTCGGTGGCCACCTGGGTGTTCCGCGACCAGTTCCAGCTCGACGCGAACGGCGAGCCGGAGGCTGTCTCGGGTGTGCCGCCCGACTACTTCGCCAAGGATGGCCAGCTGTGGGGCAACCCGCTGTACGACTGGGAGTCCCACGAGCGCGACCGCTTCGCCTTCTGGATCCGCCGCCTCGGCCTGCAGGCCGACCGTTTCGATGTGCTGCGCATCGACCATTTCCGCGCGCTCGAGGCGTACTGGTCGGTGCCGGCCGGCGAGAAGACCGCGCGCAATGGCCAGTGGCGCAAGGCGCCCGGCCGGGCGCTGCTGAAGCGGGTGCGCGCGCAGCTGCCGCAGCTGGAACTGGTGGCCGAGGATCTGGGCGTCATCACCGACGAGGTCGTGGCGCTGCGCCGGGAGTTCGCGCTGCCAGGCATGCGCGTGCTGCAGTTCGCCTTCGATGGCGATGGCTGCAACCCGCATCTGCCGCACATGCACGAGCCCGACGTGGTGGCCTACACCGGCACGCATGACAACGACACCACGGTTGGCTGGTATGCAGAACTGCCCGTCGAAGAGCGCGATCGCGTGCGCCGCTTCCTCGGCCGCCCCGACCAGGAAGTGCCGCATGCGCTGAACCGCCTCGCACTGTCATCCGTCGCGCGCATGGCGGTGCTGCCGGCGCAGGACCTGCTGCACCTGGGCAGCGAGGCACGGCTGAACCGTCCCGGCACGGCCACCGGCAACTGGAGCTGGCGCATGCCCGAAGGCGCGCTGACCCCATCGATGGCCCGCCACTACCGCGAACTCAACGACCTCTACGGCCGTTCATGCGCGGACCCATGACCCGGCGCCTCGTTGCCCTGCTGGGTGTGGCGCTGCTCGCCGCTGGCTGCGCGACGATGCGCCTCGAGCCGCCGCAGCTGCAGGTGGTCGAAGTCGGCCTCGTCGGGGCCAGCTTGATGCAACAGCAGCTGCGCGTGCGCATGCGCGTGCAGAACCCCAACGACGTGGAGCTTCCAGTGCGCGGCATCAGCTATGAGGTGCTGCTGGCGGGCGAGCGTTTCGCTGCGGGCGAGTCCGAGCGCAATTTCGTCGTGCCGGCGCTGGGCGAGACCGAGTTCAATCTGGATGTGACGGCCAACGCCGCAGCCGCGCTGCTGCGCGTGCTGGGCGACCGCAGCGGGCGCAATCCGGAGTACCGTCTGGTGGGGCGCGTGCACCTGGCGCGCGGCGTGCTGCGCACGATTCCGTTCGAGCACCGCGGCGAGCTGCCGCTGCGCTGAGGCTCAGTGCCCGGGCGCGGCCAGCATCCGGCCGTACAGCGCCACGTATTCCGCGACGCGCCGCTCCCAGGAAAAATCCTGTGTCATCGCATTGGCCACGATGCGCGGCCACAGCCCGGCGTCCGCGAACGCCTCCAATGCCGTCTCGATGGCCCAGGTGAGCCCGCCGGCATCGTAGTCGTTGAACATCACGCCGGTGCCGCTGCCAGCCACGGCGTCGATCGGTGTCACCGAGTCGGCCAGCCCCCCGGTGCGCCGCACGATGGGGATGCTGCCGTAGATCTGGCTGTACATCTGGTTGAGGCCACAGGGCTCGTAGCGCGAGGGCATCAGGAACAGGTCCGAGGCCGCCTCGATCCAGTGCGCCTCGGATTCGCTGTAGCCGTTCAGGAAGCTGACGCGCCGGGGATGCCGCGCGGCCAGTTCGCGGAAGAAGCCCTCGTACCTGGCATCGCCCGCGCCGAGCACGCCGCACACGAAATCATGGCGCTCGAGCATGGCCGGCAGCACCTGCATGACCAGGTCGAAGCCCTTCTGTGAGGCCAGGCGGCTGATGATGCCGAGCAGCGGCGTGCGACCGCCGCGCGGCAGCGTGAGGCCGCGGGCAGCCGCGAACTCGCGCTTCAGTTCCGCCTTGCCAGCCGGCTGCGCGGCGCTGAAATGACGCGGCAGGTACCGGTCCGTGGCCGGATTCCACTCATCGGTGTCGACGCCATTGAGGATCCCGGTGACCAGGTGGGCACGCCGGCGCAGCAGCGCATCCAGTCCATAGCCATAGGCCGGTGTCTGGATCTCCCGCGCATAGGTCGGGCTCACCGTGCTGATGGCATCGGCGTGCGCCAGTCCCTCGCGCAGCATGTTGATGCGTCCGGCCGCAAGTTCCTCCGCATCGAGCTGCTGCGCGGCCTCACCCAGGCCCGTGTCGGCCACTTGCGTCGCGGCGAAGCTGCCCTGGTAGGCAATGTTGTGGATCGACATCAGGCTGCGCGTCTCGCGGAACAGCGCATCCCGGCCATAGGACGTCTTCAGCAGCAGCGGGGCAAGACCGGTGTGCCAGTCGTTGCAGTGGAGGATCTGCGGCGCGAAGGCCATCTGCTGGCAGCTGCGCAGCGCGGCATGGGTGAGCAGGATGAAACGCAGGTGCTCGTCGGCATCGGAGGTGTACACCCTGTCCCGGCCATACAGCGCCGGCGCATCCACCAGATGGACGGTGGCGCCGGATCCAGACACCCGGGCGGCCAGCACATTGAAGCGCAGTGCGTGCGCGCCCAGCTGTACCCGCATGTCCTGCAGGCCGGGCACTGGCGCAAGATCGAGACCGGTGCGCTCGACCTGGGCGTAAAGCGGCATGAACAGCCGCACATCGTGCCCATCGGCATGCAGGAACTTGGTCAGTGCGCCGGCGACATCGGCGAGGCCGCCGGTCTTGGCCAGTGGCGCGACTTCGGATGCGATGAAACAGATGCGAAGCGGCATCCGCCGAGTGTAGCGGTATCATGTGCGGATGCAGCGAGTGCTGGTGATCGTGGCCGCCATCGTGCTGGTGGTGGCTTCTCTCGGGGTGGGCGCGCTGGCTGCCAACTGGCCCTTCTGGCGCCGTGCGTGGGCGTGGCATGCCGCCGATGGCGCGTGGCCGGCGCAGCTGCCCGGACCGCGCATGCAGGTCCGCGGTGGCGACGTTCCGCCATTGCAGTTCGAATCGCCAGCCGATGAACTTGCCGCGGTGGCGGGTGGCGCCGACACGCAGGTGCTGCTGCGCGTGCGCGATGGTGTCGCCGATGGCTGGTTTGCGCCCGGCTTCGACGCGCGCAGCATCGTGGATGGACGCGGCCTGTCGGTGCTCGTGCTCGAGCCGCTGTTCGCCGCCCTCGAAGCGCAGGAGTCCGGCCTGCGGCACGGGCCGGTCGGCGCGTGGCTGACCGAATGGCGGCAGGACGCGCGCGGCGCGCTGACGCCGGATGCATTGCTCGACCTGGTTGCCGCCGGCATCGACCGGCCGCCGGCGCCCACTCCGCTGAATCCCTTCAGTGGCCGCGCCCATCTCGCCTCGGGTCCGGGCTTCCGCTCCGCCGCGCTGGCCGCGTTCGCGCCGACGGACCGGGGCGATCGCCGCGCCGCTGCGGCGCAGCTGCTGGTCGAGGTCGCGGCGGAATCCCGCGAAGTCGCGTTCGCCGACCTGCTGCGGCAGTTCTGGCCCGGCGTCGCCGGACACGATGCCTCGCTGCTGCTGGACCGCCGGCGCGGCACCCCGGCGGTCCATTGCTGCATCGAGGCGGCCGCGGTGGACTGGCTGCGCCTCGGTCTGCTGCAGTCCCGGTCCGAGGAGCCCGCCGCCGCGTGGCGCGTGTTGCGCAGCGATGGCCGCGTGCTGGTGGCCGCCCCGGGCAGTGCGCTGTTGTGGGTGGGCGAGGGCGCGGCACCTTCGGGACTCGAAATGCTGCTGCAGCCTCCGCCGTCAGCGGACGAGGATCGACCGCCGCCGCTTTAGTTCCCGGGCCAGTTGGCGGATGCACCGGATTTCCGGTGTCTGATGTCATGCGGTGGATGCAATAATGCGCCGCTTATGGCTGACCCCCGCACCATCACCACCGTTGTCAGCATCGCATTTGCGGTGGCCTGCGCAGGCTGGGCCATTTACGAGGCCAAGCATTCCTCCGCCGCGGCGCCCGATGCCGCCATGCCGTTGCGCGCCGTCTCCGCGCCTGCTGCCATCGCGGTGATCACCGCCGTGGCGCACGAGCGTCAGCTCGACATCGGGCTGCAGGCCATCGGCACGGCCAATGCCAACGAGTCGGTGGACATCACCTCGAAGACCACCAACATGGTCACCGCCATCCGCTTCGGTGATGGCGAGAACGTCGCGGCCGGGCAGGTGCTGGTGGAACTGGACCGCGAGACCACTACCGCCGAGCTCGCGGCCGCCACGGCCGCCTATGAAGAGAGCCGCAGCCAGTTCAACCGCAGCCGCGAGCTGGTCGCCACCCAGGCACTGTCCCGCGCGCAGCACGAGCAGCTCGAGGCCACGATGAAGGCCAACGAGGCCCGCGTGCAGGCCGCGCAGGCGCGGCTGTCCGATACCTACATCCGCGCGCCATTCGCCGGCCGCACCGGGCTGCGGCAGGTGAGCCTGGGGGCGCTGATCAGCCCGGGCACGCTGATCACCACGCTCGATGACACGCGCACGATGAAGGTCGACTTCGCCGTGCCCGAGGCACAGGTGGGCGCGCTGCGGCCCGGGCAGAAGATCAGCGCGCGCACCTCCGCCTATCCGGGGCGCGAGTTCACCGGCAGTGTCGCCAGCGTCGACTCGCGCGTCGACGCCGCCACGCGCTCGGTGCTGGTGCGCGCCACGGTGCCGAACCGCGATGGCGCGCTGAAGCCGGGCATGTTCCTCACCGTCGACCTGTCGCAGGACGAGCGCCCCGCGCTGGTGATTCCCGAGGAGGCCCTGGTGCCGGAGCAGGCGCGCCAGTTCGTCTATGTGGTGGAGGGCGACGTCGTCGCGAAGCGCGAGGTGCAACTGGGCCGCCGCCAGCCGGGATTCGTCGAAATCACCGCCGGCGTGCGCGCCGGTGAGCGCGTGGTGATCGAGGGCACCATCAAGCTGCGCCATGGCGCGCCGGTGCGCGAGGCAGGGCAGGTGGAGCCGGCGCCCGGGGTGCCGGCGGCCGTCGGGACGTCCGGGACCGGTCCGCCCACATGAACATTTCCGAGCTGTCGATCCGGCGGCCGGTCTTCGCGACGGTGCTGTCGCTGCTGCTGCTGATCGTAGGCGTGATGGCCGTGCTGCGGCTGTCGATCCGCGAATACCCGGACATCCAGGAACCCGCGGTGGGCGTGCAGGTCACCTATCGTGGCGCCAACGCCGCGGTGATCGAGACGCGCATCACGCAGATCATCGAGAACGAGGTGGCCGGTCTCGAGGGTGTCGACAAGGTGATCTCGCGCAGCCGCGACGAGCGTTCCAGCGTCGACGTGCTGTTCCGCCCGGGACGCGACATCGATGCCGCCGCCAACGACGTGCGCGACCGCGTGATGCGCGTGATGGGTCGCCTGCCCGAGGAGGCCGATCCGCCGCGCATCCAGAAAGTGGACAGCGGCACCGACCCGGTGCTGTTCGTGATCCTCTCCAGCAACACGCGCGGTGGCCTCGATCTCACCGACTATGCCGAGCGCTACCTCGTCGACCGCATCGCGGCGGTGCCTGGCGTGGCGAGCGTGGAGCTGGCCGGCGCGCGCCGTTACGCGATGCGCATCTGGCTCGACCGCAATGCCATGGCGGCGCGGGGCGTGGTGGTCAGCGACATCGAGGCGGCGCTGCGCAGCGAGAACATCGAGCTGCCCGCCGGCCGCATCGAGTCGGTGGAGCGCGAGTTCACGCTGCGCACCGAGACCTCGATGAGCACCGAGGAGGACTTCCGCAACCTGGCCATCGGCCGTGGCGCCGACGGCCGGCTGGTGCGGCTGGGCGATGTGGCCACGGTGCAGCTCGCGGCCGAGAACCAGCGCGGCGGCTCGGCAACCGAGGCGGGACCGGCGCTGATGATGCCGGTGGTGCCGCTGTCGACCGCGAACGTGCTCGACGTGTCGACCGCGGTGCGCGCGGAGATGGAACTGATCCGCGCGGGCCTGCCGCCCGACATCACCTTCGAGGTGAACATCGACAACTCGGTGTTCATCCGCGAATCGATGCGCAAGGTGCTGGTGGTGCTGGGCGAGACCGGCATCATCGTGCTGGTGGTGATCTTCCTGTTCCTGGGCACCCTGCGCGCGACGCTGATTCCGGCCGCGACGATCCCCGTCTCCATCCTCGCCGCCGCCGTGGTGATGTCGGCCCTGGGCTATTCCATCAACACGCTGACGCTGCTGGGCGCGGTGCTGGCCATCGGCCTGGTCGTGGACGATGCCATCGTGGTGCTCGAGAACATCGTGCGCCGCATCGAGCTGAAGGAGCCGCCGCTGCTGGCGGCCATCAATGGCAGCCGCGAGATCGGTTTCGCGGTGGTGGCCACCACGCTGGTGCTGGTGGCCGTGTTCCTGCCCATCTCCTACCTGCAGGGCAATGTCGGGCGGCTGTTCTCCGAGTTCGGCGTGTCGATCGCGGCCGCGGTGCTGTTCTCGGCGCTGGTGGCGCTGACGCTGACGCCGATGATGACCTCGAAGCTGTTCGCCAACGGCATCCATCGCGGCCGCCTCGCCGCCTCCGTGGATCGCCTGTTCCGCTCGATCACCGATGGCTACCGCGGCGCGCTGCAATGGTCGCTGCAGGGCGGCCGGCCGGTGGTGCTGCTGGTGGCCTCCGGCGTGATGGCTTCCGCGGTCATCCTGCTGGTGGTGGTCGGCTGGCCGTGGGCGGGCATGCGGCTGCCGTCGGAACTGGCGCCGCGCGAGGACCGCGGCCGCGTGCAGATCATGGTGCAGGCACCCGAGGGCGCCAGCCTCGACTACACGCAGCGCCAGCTCGACCAGGTTTTCGAGATCGCGCTCGATGAGGTGGAGCGCGGCAATGCCGCGCGCGTGATCCGCCGCGTCGGCAGCTGGAGCAACCAGGCCGCGGTGGACAGCGGCATGGTGTTCCTGCCGTTGCTGCCCTGGGGTGAGCGTCCGGACACCGCCGAGCAGATCGTCGCGCGCATGCAGCAGCGCACGCGCGACATCCCCGGCGCGCGCATCGTGCCGCGCACACCCGGCGGACTGGGCGGTTCCGGCAAGCCGGTGCAGCTGGTGCTGCAGGGGCCGGAATACCGCGAGGTGGCCGAGGTGGCGGAGAAGGTCATCATCGCCGCGGAGAGCAACCCGGGCCTGCGCGACCTGGAGATGGACTACGAGGAGCGCCAGCCGCAGCTGCGTGTCGGCGTGAACCGCAACAAGGCCGCCGACCTCGGGGTGTCGCTGACCAGTGTCGCCCGTTCGCTCGAGACCATGCTCGGCTCGCGCGTGGTGACCACCTTCCTGATGGGCGGTGATGAATACAACGTGGTGCTGCAGGCGCGCGACGAGCAGCGCGCCTCGGTGGGCGACCTGGACAACATCTACGTGCGCTCCGAGCGCTCCGGCGAACTGGTGCCGCTGGCCAGCGTCGTCGAGGTGCAGGAGACCGGCGCGGCCTCGGAGCTGCGGCGCTTCAACCGCATGCGCGCGGTGATGGTGACCGCGAACCTCACGCCGGGCTATGCGCTGGGTGATGCGCTGGACTACCTGGAGCAGGTGGTCAACGAGCAGCGCGGCGAGGTGCCGATCCAGATCGACTACGACGGCGAGTCGCGCGAGCTGCGGCGCTCCTCCGGCGGCCTGATGCTCACCTTCGCATTCGCGATGCTGATCGTCTATCTGGTGCTGGCCGCACAGTTCGAGAGCTTCGTGCATCCGCTGGTCATCCTGGCGGCGGTGCCGATGGCGCTCACCGGCGCGCTGTTCGGGCTATGGCTGTTCGGCTCGTCGATCAACGTGTTCAGCCAGATCGGCGCGGTGATGCTGATCGGCATCGCCAGCAAGAACGGCATCCTGATCGTGGAGTTCGCCAACCAGCTGCGTGACCGCGGCACCGAGTTCCTCGAAGCCACGATCGAGGCTTCCGTGACGCGCCTGCGTCCGGTGGTGATGACCACGCTGGCCACCGCCGCCGGTGCAGTGCCGCTGGCGCTGGCGTCCGGAGCCGGAGCCGAGAGCCGCCAGTCCATCGGCGCCACGGTGCTGTTCGGTTCGCTGTTCGCGGTGGTGCTGACGCTGTTCGTGGTGCCGGCGCTTTACGTGAAGATCGCGCGCAACACCCGCTCACCGCAGCACCTGTCGCGGCTGATCGACCGGCTGAAGGTCGGGCCGCGGAGTGCCGCGGGCGGGGTCGAGGCGCCGGTCGCGGCGGAGCGTCCCGGGGCCTGAGGGCCTCCTGCAGGGCTGGCCGGCGCTTCTGGCCCGCGCCGGTCCCGCGCGGGGGCGCTGGCGGTGTTCGCCGGCCCCCCGGCGGCATGGGCGCTCAGGTCCGCCCCGCCGCCGGAACTCCGCCACACCCGGTAGAATGGTCGTCCCGGCACACCTCGCGGCCGGCGCAACAACCATGGCCGCCTCCCCCTACAAACAGCTCGAAATGGAGTGGCAGCGTCTGCACGCCTTCGGCGGCGCGCTGTCGCTGCTGCGCTGGGATGCTGCCGTGATGATGCCGCGCGGCTCCGCGGACGTGCGCGGCGAGCAGCTGGCGGCCATCGAGACCGAGCAGCACGCCATCCTCACTGCCCCGAAGGTCAGCCGCCTGCTTGATCGGGCGCAGGCCGCCGAAGGCACGCTGGATGACTGGCAGCGCGCGAACCTGCGCGAGATGCGGCGCCAGCGCGACCGCGCCATCGCGACGCCCGCGTCGCTGATCGGCCGGCTGGCGCGCGCCACGTCGGTGGCGGAGGTGCGCTGGGCCGAGGCGCGCCAGAAGAAGGATTTCGCGCTGTTCGCCCCGTGCCTCGAACAGGTGCTGGTGCTGGTGCGGGACAAGGCCGCGCTGCTGGGCCAGGCGCTGAACCTGTCGCCCTACGACGCGCTGATGGACGGTTACACGCCCGGCCTGCGCGCGGAGACCATCGATGGCATCTTCCGCCAGCTGTCGGGGCGGCTGCCCTCGCTGGTGCGCGAGGCGATCGCGCGGCAGGCGGCCGCGCCGGCCCTGCCGCTCACCGGGCGCTTCACGCCGGCGCGCCAGCGCGCGCTGATCACGGAGGTGATGCAGGCGTTCGGCTTCCCGTTCGACCGCGGCCGCCTCGACGAAAGTGACCATCCGTTCACGGAGGGCGTGGCCGGCGACATCCGCGTGACCACGCGGCTGGATCCGCAGGACCCGTTCAAGGGACTGCTGGCGGCGATGCACGAGACCGGCCATGCGCTGTATGACCTGGGCGTGCCGCAGGCCTGGCAGGCGCAGCCGGTGGGCAAGCAGCGCGGCATGGCGCTGGAGGAGAGCCAGTCGCTGTTCATCGAGATGATCGTGTGCCGCAGCCGGCCCTTCCTCACCTGGCTGCGTCCGCTGCTTGCCCTGCACCTCGGCGCGGAAGGCGCGGCATGGGAGCCGGCCAACCTGTATCGCCACGTCACGCGCGTGCAGCGCGGCGCGATCCGTGTCGATGCAGATGAGCTCACCTACCCGATGCACATCCTGCTGCGCCATGGCATCGAACGCGACCTGCTGGACGGCAGGCTGGCCGTGCGGGACCTCCCCGACGCGTGGAACCAGGGCATGCGCGACCGGCTCGACGTCGCGCCGGCCGATGCGGCCGAGGGCTGCCTGCAGGATGTGCACTGGGCGCACGGCGCCTTCGGCTATTTCCCCTCCTATGCCATCGGCGGGGTGATCGCGGCACAACTGTTCGAGAGCCTGCGCATCGATGTGCCGGATGTGTCCGCGCGCGTCGAGCGCGGTGATTTCGCCGCCATCACCGGCTGGCTGTCGGGGCATGTGCACAGCGCGGCCGCGCGCCTGGCGCCCGGCCGGCTCGTCGAGGAGGTCACCGGCAAGCCGCTCACTGCCGCACCCGCGCTGCGCTATCTGGAGCGGCGCTATCTGGAGGATGACCGATGAACGCCACCGCCGCCGCGCTGCCGCCGATGTCGGCCACGAAGCGCAAGCTGGCCGCGCAGATCCGCGGCCTGGTGGGCAAGGCCATCGAGGACTACGCGATGATCGGCGAGGGCGATCGCGTGATGGTGTGCCTCTCGGGCGGCAAGGATTCCTACACGCTGCTCGACATGCTGCTGTCGCTCCAGCGCAGCGCGCCGGTGAACTTCTCGCTGGTGGCCGTGAACCTGGACCAGAAGCAGCCGGGTTTTCCCGCGCATGTGCTGCCGGACTACCTCACTGCGCTCGGCGTCGATTTCCACGTGATCGAGCAGGACACCTACAGTGTCGTCAAGCGCCTGGTGCCCGAAGGGCGCACCACCTGCAGCCTGTGCTCGCGCATGCGCCGCGGCGCGTTGTACCGGTATGCCGCGGAGAACGGCATCACGCGCATCGCGCTGGGCCATCACCGCGATGACCTGATCGAGACGCTGTTCCTGAACCTGTTCCACGGCGGGCGGCTGAAGGCGATGGCGCCGAAGCTGCGCTCCGAGGATGGCCGCCACATCGTGATCCGGCCGCTGGCCTATGTGCCCGAGCGCGACATCGCGCGCTACGCCGACGCGCGCGGTTTCCCGATCATCCCGTGCGACCTGTGCGGCTCGCAGCAGAACCTGCAGCGGGTGCAGGTGAAGAACATGCTGGCCGAATGGGAGCGTCTGCATCCCGGGCGCACCGAGTCGATGTTCAGCGCGCTGCGCAACGTGGAGCCGGCGACGCTGGCCGATCCGCGGCTGTTCGACTTTGCCGCCCTGGACGCGGAGCCGCCGGCGTGAGGCGTCCGCCGCCGCCACTGGCACACAGCTACTGGGTGGAGCCCGGCCGTCTGCTTGCCGGCGAGCATCCGTGCGCGGTGGCGGGCGCCGCGCAGTCGCGTCGCGTGCAGCTGCTGATGGCCGCCGGCGTGCGGGCCTTCATCGACCTGACGCAGGAGGGTGAGCTGCCGGACTACAGCGGAATGCTGCCGGAGGGCATCGTCTGGCACCGCCTTTCCATCCCCGACCACTCAGTGCCGCAGAACACGCAGCGCATGCGGCAGATCCAGCGCACGCTGGCGCAGGAGCTGGCACGCCGCGAAGGCGCGGTCTATGTGCATTGCCGGGCCGGCTATGGCCGCACCGGCACCGTGATCGGCTGCTACCTGCGCGAGCAGGGTCTCGCGGCTGAACCGGCGCTGGAGCGCCTGAACGCGCTGTGGCAGCACAACGCGCGCAGCGCGATCTGGCCGGTGGTGCCCGAGACCGATGCCCAGGAGCGCTACATCCGCGACTGGATCGCGGATCCGGCGCGCGCGCGGGCCGGCTGATGCGCACCGCGCACGACTGGACGTCGCTCACCGACACGGAGTTGCTGCAGGTGCGCTTCCGCGACCTCGGGCTGCGTCTGCGTGGCACCCCGCTGCAGGCCAGGCTCGAACGCGTGTATGACGAGCTGGCGCGCCGCGGCCTGCGCTTCAGGCCGCACATGTGGCTGGCGGAGGAATGGTTCTCGCCCGATGGCGTGCCGGGCATCGCGGTGCCGTTCTACCTGGCGCATCCGCGGCTGATGCGCCTGGAGCGGCGCATGATGCGCGAGGTGGAGGGCGGCAACCAGAACTGGATGATGCGCATCCTGCGCCACGAGGTTGGCCATGCCATCGACACCGCGTATCGGCTGCGCCGGCGCGCGCGCTGGCGGCAGCTGTTCGGCCCGCCATCGTTGCGCTATCCCGAGGTGTATCGCGCGCGCCCCGGCAGTCGCCGGTACGTGCAGCATCTTGGCCACTGGTACGCGCAGGCGCATCCCACCGAGGATTTCGCCGAGACCTTCGCCGTGTGGTTGAAGCCCAACTCGGACTGGCGACGCAGCTATGCGAGCTGGCCGGCGTGGGACAAGCTGCGCTACGTGGACGAGGTGATGGCCGAACTGGGCGATGCCGTGCCGCCGGTGCGCAGCCGCGCGCACATCGAGCCGCTGGCCACGAACGGCCGCACACTCGCGGAGCACTACCGCGAGAAGCTGGCGCGCCAGATCGACTGGTGCAGCGAGGCCACCGACACGCTGCTGCTGCGGGTGTTCACGCGCCGGCCGGCACATCCGAAGCTGCCGCGCGCGGCCCGCTTCCTGCGCGCGAACCGCCGCGTGCTGCTCGCGGGCTGCCGCAACGATGATGCCTACAACCTGCAGCAGGTGTTCCGCATCGCCTGCGACCGCTCGGATAACATGGGCCTGTACCTGCGGGGGGCGCAGCGCGATGCATTGCCCCATGCGCGCTGGCTGCTCGAGAGCATGGCGCGGCTGTTCGGCGAGAGGGAGCGTCCAGAACTGAACCTATGAAGCGATCGCGCGTACTGGTGGTGCTGCATCCGAGCCTGATGCCGCCTGATTCCCTCGAGGGGCAGGATCCGAAGGCCATCGAGGAGTGGCGCACCGAGTTCGACGTGATCCAGGCGCTCAACGCGTCCGGCCACGAGGTGCGCGCGCTCGGTGTGCTCGACACCATCACCGAGCTGCGTGCCACGATCGCCGACTGGCAGCCCGATGTGGTCTTCAACCTGCTGGAAGAGTTCGACGGCATCGTCAGCTACGACCAGCACGTCATCGCCTTCCTCGAGATGCTGCGCCAGCCCTATACCGGCTGCAATCCGCGCGGCCTGCTGCTGTCGCGCGACAAGGCGCTGTGCAAGCAGGTGTTCGCCTGGCACCGCATCCCGTCGCCGCAGTTCCAGGTCTTCCGCCGCGGCCAGCGCGTCACCATCCCGCGCCGCATGCGCTATCCGCTGTTCGTCAAATCGAGCATGGATGATGCCTCCCTCGGCATCTCGCAGGCCTCGGTGGTCACCACGCCCGCCTCGCTGCGCGAGCGCATCGAGTTCGCGCTGGAGCAGCACAAGTCCGATGTGCTGGTCGAGGAATACATCGACGGCCGCGAGCTCTATGTGGGCCTGCTGGGCAACGAGCGCGTCACGGTATTCCCGGTGTGGGAGCTGAACTTCGGCAGCCTCGGCGACAAGGGCAGCGCGATCGCCACCCGCCGCGTGAAGTGGGATCCGAAGTACCGCGCGCACCATGGCATCGACAGCGCGCCGGCGCGCGACCTGCCGCCAGCCACGGTCGCGCAGCTCGAGAAGCTGTCGCGGCGCATGTATCGCGCGCTGGGCCTCACCGGCTATGCGCGCGTGGACTTCCGCATGAAGGCCGACGGCAGCCTGTATGCGCTGGAGGCCAATGCCAATCCACACCTGGCCCGCGACGAGGACTTCGCGCGCGCCGCCGCCGAGGCGGGACGCGATTACCCGGCGCTGCTCGACTCCATTGTTAAACTCGGGCTCACCTATCCTGCGCAATGGCGAGTGGTCTATGGCACCTAGAACCTGGCTGCTGGCGGCGCTGTCACTGCTGGGCGCCTGCGCCGGCCAGCCGCCACGCGACGAGCTGTTCCTGGCCGAACTGGTGCGCACGCTGCCCGGCAGCTACGACAACATCGCCCAGGCGCGCGCCAGCGCCGCACATGTGCCGCTGCGCATGGTGATCGCGCCGGTGCAGGCCGGCTTCCTGGGCCGGCATGTCTATTACGTGCAGGAGATGGCTGCCGGGGATTCCCAGCGCGTGCTCGCGCAGCGCCTGTTCATTCTGGAGCCCGTCGAAGGCGCCGAGCGCGCCGTGCTGCTGCAGGCCGACTTCGCAGAGCCGATGCGCTGGCGCGACGGGCACCTGCGCCGCGACCTGTTCAAGAGCCTGCTGCCCGAGGACGTGCGCCCGCGCCAGGGCTGCGATGTGGTGTTCACGCGCGCGGAGCGCGGCTTCACGGGCGCCGGCCGCGACACCTGCCGCATCAGCGCGCCCGGCAACGGCGAGACCTTGCGCGTCGAACAGCAGCTGCAGCTCGACGCCGATGGCCTCGCGGTGCTCGAGCGCCAGCGCGATGCCGCCGGCGTGCTCGTGCGCGGCGACGCCGCCGATCCCTGGTACCGCTTCGCGCGCCGCGCCGACGCACCCTGGTAGCGCATGCGCGCGCGCGTGCCGGGAATCTACCTCCGCCATGTCGCGCGGGAGGCCGCCGCACAGACGCTGATCGTCGCGCTGGTGCTGCTGGCGGTGCTGGCCATCTACCAGTTCTCGTTCGTGCTGGGTCGCGCCGCGGACGGCCAGATCGGCGGCGACACCGTGGTGCGACTCGCGCTGCTCACGCTGCGCACCAACCTCGGCGTGATCCTGCCCTTTGCGGTGCTGCTCGGCATGGTGCTGGCACTGGGCCGGCTGGGCGCGGACAGCGAGACCACCGCCGCCGAGGCCGCCGGCATCGGCCGCGCGCCGCTGCATGTCGCGAGCGCGATGGTGGTGGTGCCCGCGGCGCTGCTGGCGGCCTGGGTGGCCTTCATCGACGGACCGGCCGCCGCCGGCGAGGCCGTTGAACTGCGCACCGCTGCGCTGCGCACGGCCGTGGCGCGCGGCATCCGGCCCGGCGCCTTCACGTCGGTGGGCGAGGGCGTCACGCTGCACTTCGCGACGCAGGCGGCCGACGGCACGCTCCAGGACGTGTTCCTGCAGCGCCAGCTGCCGCAGGACGGGCGCCTGCAGGTGATCCTCGCGAAGCAGGCACGCTACCGACTCGACCCGGCCGGCGAGGCCATCGACGTGGAACTGGTCGACGGCCACAGTTACGAGGGCGCGCCCGGCGCGCTGGACTGGCGCGTGATGCAGTTCGGCCGGCAGGTGCTGCGCGTGCCGGTGCCGCAGGCGCGGCTGCCGGGGCCCCCGCGCCTCGACCGGCTCGCCAACCGCGAGCTGCTGGCCACGGCCGACCCCCGCCTGCGTGCCGAACTGCACTGGCGCATCGGCTGGGTGGTCGCGGTGCTCGTGCTCGGGTTTGTCGCGGTGCCGCTGGGACGCCTGCGCCCTAGGCAGGGCCGGCATGCGCGCGTGCCGCTGGCCGTGCTGCTGTTCGCGGTGCACGCGGGGCTGCTGGTCAGTGGCAAGACGCTGCTGGAGCGCGGCCAGACGCCGCCGGAGCTGGGACTGTGGTGGGTGCACGCGGCCGTGCTCGGGCTCGCGCTGCTGCTGCTCGGCTCGCCAGCGCTGCTGCGCCGGTCCCGCCGCCGCGCGACTATTTCTTCAGGCGCCCCGCGAGGGTGAAACTGGCGGGTTTCCCGCCGGCGGCCTCTTCCTCGCGCAGCGACTTCACACGCTTGGTGGTCTTGATCCACTCGGAGAGCTGGCGCAGGTCGACGCGCGGCTTGCGGATGCGCGCGGTGTCGCCCGGCTGGCCGGCGTCCACCTTCTGGTAGGGGTCGTAGGCCCCTCCCTGCATGCGCTCCTTCGGCTTGCCGCCCTTGTCGCTTTCGACGATCTGAAGGTAATCAGGCACTTCGACGCCGGATTCGTCCTTCGGGACATACATCGAGAACTTGTCGTCGCGGCGGCCGGAACTCATGGAAAAAAGAATACCAGCCCAGGCTGGTTGTTGAATCATTTCGGCCGACGGGATGCTGCGCGCATGAGGCCGATCACAGTTTTGGCATCCTGCAGTTCCCCATCGGTCGCCCGGCGCAGTGCATCGTCGAGCGGCACCCAGTGCACCTCGATGACCTCGTGCTGCTCGTGGCTGGACGCGCCATGCGTCAGCTGCTGCGCCAGGAACAGGTGGATGGTCTCGGCGAACACGCCGGGTGAGGACAGGATGCTGCCCAGCGAATCCCAGCGCGCCGCCGTGCAGCCGGCCTCCTCGAGCAGCTCGCGCTCCGCGGTGCGCGCCGGTGGTTCGCCGGGCTCGAGCCGGCCGGCGGGCAGCTCCCACACCCAGCCGTCGGCAGCGGGGCGATACTGGCGCAGCAGGCAGACGCGGCCCTGCGCGTCCAGCGCGACCACCGCGGCGCCGCCCGGGTGGCGCACAATCTCGTATCGCGCGGTGCGGCCGTTCGGCAGTTGCACCTGCTGCACGTCCACCGAAATCACAAGCCCGGTGAAGGCGGTCTCTTTCTGGCTCATGGACGCTTCGGTCTCCTGGCAATGCGGCGCGGAGCAGGGCGGGGGTGGGCGCCTTTGGCTATAGTGCTGCCCAGATTATGTCCGCAGTGCCTGGCCATCTCGAAGCCCTGAATCACGCGCAGCGCAAGGCGGCCGGCTACGGCGAACCGGTGAGCGATGCCCCGCTGCGCGCCGGGCCGCTGCTGATCATCGCCGGCGCCGGCACGGGCAAGACCAGCACGCTGGCCCACCGCGTCGCGCACCTGGTGCTCAACGGCGTCGACCCGCAGCGGATCATGCTGCTCACGTTCACGCGGCGCGCGGCGATGGAGATGCGCCGGCGCGCGGTGGAGATCCTCAAGCAGGCCCTGGACGACACGCTGGGCGCCCGCTCGCGCCCCATCGCGCAGCGGCTGGTCTGGGCCGGCACGTTCCATTCGCTGGGCAACCGCCTGCTGCGCCACTATGCGCCGCAGCTGCAGCTCGATCCCTCGTTCAGCGTGATCGATCGCGGCGATTCGGCCGATGTGCTGGACCAGTTGCGCACCGAGCTGGGCCTGGCCGAGACCGGCCGTCGCTTCCCGCGCAAGGACACCTGCCTTGCGATCTATTCGCACCGCGTGAACACCGGACGAGCGCTGGCCGAGACCCTGCGCGAGCAGTTCGCCTGGTGCGCGGGCTATGAGCCGGACCTGGTGCGGCTGTTCCGCGCCTATGTGGAGCGCAAGCAGAAGCTGGGCCTGCTCGACTATGACGATCTGCTGCTCTACTGGCACATCCTCGTGTCCGAGCCTGCGCTGGCGCGGCATGTGGGCGGACACTTCGACCATGTGCTGGTGGATGAATACCAGGACACCAATACCCTGCAAGCGGACATCATCCTGGCGATGAAGCCCGATGGCGCCGGCCTCACGGTGGTTGGCGATGACGCGCAGTCGATCTATTCGTTCCGCGCCGCGGCGGTGGAAAACATCCTGGGCTTTCCCGAACGCTTCCGGCCGCCGGCCGAGATCGTGCCGCTGGGCCAGAACTACCGCTCGACGCAGCCGGTGCTCGACGCGGCCAATGCGCTGATGGCCGACGCGCCGCGCCAGTTCCGCAAGCATCTGCTGGCGGCGCGGCCGGGCGGCTCCATGCCGCGCTATGTCTCGGTGGATGACCTCGACGCACAGGCCGAATACGTGGCGCTGCAGGTGCTGCAGCGGCGCGAGGCCGGGGTGCCGCTGCGCCGCCAGGCCGTGCTGTTCCGCAGCGGCGGCCACAGCGACCTGCTCGAGGTGGAACTCACGCGTCGCAAGATCCCGTTCGTGAAATATGGCGGCCTGAAGTTCCTCGAGGGGGCGCATGTGAAGGACATGCTCTCCGTGCTGCGCTGGGCCGACAATCCGCGCAACGACCTCGCTGCGTTCCGCGCCGTGCAGATCGTGCCGGGCATGGGGCCGGTCAATGCGCGCTGGACGCTGGATGCGCTGGCCGAGGCCGGCGGCAGCGTGCGCGCGCTGGGCGGCATCAAGGTGCCGGCCACGGCGGAGCGCGAGTTCCGGCGGCTGGCGGCGCTGATGGACAAGCTCGGCGACCCGGAACGGCCCTGGCCCGGCCAGGTGCGCCTCGTCCGCGAGTGGTACCAGCCGCACCTGGAACGCATCTTCGAGCACTTCCATACGCGCATCGGTGACCTGGACCAGCTCGAGCAGTTGTCCCAGCAGTACGCGAGCCGCGAGCGCTTCATCACCGAGCTGACGCTCGATCCGCCGCGCGCGACCGGCGACCTGTCGGGCACGCCGCTGCAGGATGAGGACTACCTGGTGCTGTCCACCGTCCATTCCGCGAAGGGCATGGAATGGGACACCGTGTATGTGCTGAACGTCGTGGACGGCAGCTTCCCGAACGAGTTTGCCGCGAAGCCGGAGCAGATCGACGAGGAGCGGCGCCTGCTCTATGTGGCGATGACGCGCGCGCGCGATGAACTGCAGCTGCTGCAGCCGCTGCGCTATCCGCTCACGCAGCAGTCACCGCGCGGCGACGCGCATGTGTATGGCGGTCGCAGCCGCTTCGTCACCGACAAGCTGCTGAAATGCTTCGAACAGGGTTCCTACGCCGGGACGCGTGGCGCGGACTCGCGCCTGACGCAGGCCGGCGAGCCGATCGCCATCGATGCCACCGGCAAACTGCGCGACATGTGGTAGCGCGGGCGCCGCCGCCACCGTGGCCGCGCCCGGCCCGATGCACTAGCACGAGCCTGGCGCGGCCTGCTGTGATCGACTGCGCCCGCGCCCCGCAGGCGGCCGCTCATTCCAGGTACGCGTAGCCGTTCAGTTCGTTCTCGTAGAAGCGCTTCAGCGCCTGGCTCTCGGCCACGGTCATGCGGCCGTCGCGCACCGCGCGCTCGCAGTCGCGCGCCAGTGCCGGATACAGCTCGGCCACGTCATATTCCATGTATTCGAGCACCCGGTTCGCGGTATCACCCTTGACGATCTCCTCGATCCACCAGCCGCCCTCGTCGTGCAGGCGGATGTGCACCACATGGGTGTCACCGAAGAGGTTGTGCAGGTCGCCCAGCGTCTCCTGGTAGGCGCCGACCAGGAAGGCCGCGAGGTAGTAGTCCGAGCCCTCGCGCAGCGGATGCACCTCCAGCGTGCGTTTCACGTCGCGCAGGCTGACGAAGCGGTCGATCTTGCCGTCGGAATCGCAGGTGATGTCGGCCAGCACGGCCTTGCGCGTCGGCTCCTCGTCGAGCCGGTGCACCGGCACGATGGGAAACAGCTGGTCGATGGCCCAGCTGTCCGGCAGCGACTGGAACACCGAGAAATTGCAGAAATAGGTGTCCGACAGGATGCCCTCGAGTTCGGCCAGTTCCTCCGGCATCTCGTCGAGACGCCGCGCCACATCGCGCACCCGCGTGCAGGTGGCCCAGTACAGCCGCTCGGCCAGTCCCCGGTGCTGCAGCGACAGCAGCCCGAGCTTGAACATCTGCAGCACCTCGTCGCGGGCCGTCACCGCGTCGTGGTAGCACTCGGTGAGACGGCGCGGGCTCACCGCCTTGTAGGCCTCGGCCAGATCGCGCACCGGCTGCGGCGCATCGGCCGGCAGCTCGAGGTCCTCCCTCGCCACCGCGAAGCGGTCGAGCGCCGAGCGGCCGAGCACATTGAAGATCAGCACACTGTGGTGCGCGGCGATCGCGCGGCCGGATTCGCTGACGATCATCGGATGCGCGACGCCGCGCGCGTTGCAGACGCTGGCGACGCGATAGACCACATCATTCGCGTATTCGGCCAGCGTGTAGTTCATCGACGAGGCGAAGTTGGTGCCGCTGCCGTCGTAGTCCACACCGAGTCCGCCGCCCACGTCGATGTACTTCAGCCCCGCGCCGAGCCGCACCAGTTCCACGTAGACATGCGCCAGCTCGTTGATGGCCTCCTTCACGCGGCGGATGTCCTGCAGCTGGCTGCCCGGATGGCAGTGCACCAGCTGCAGGCAGTCGAGCATGTCGCGCTCCTCGAGCGTGCGCAGCAGGTCGAGGATCTCGGTGACGAACAGCCCGAACTTCGAGCGGTCGCCGGCGGAGTGGCGCCAGCGCCCGGAGCCCTCGCTGGCGAGCTTCACGCGCACGCCGATGCGCGGGCGCACATTGTGCTGCGCGGCGGATTTCAGGATCAGCGCCAGCTCCGAATAGTTCTCGACCACCGGGATGATGGTGCGGCCCAGCTTCGTGGCGAGGATCACCGCCTCGATGTAGCTGGCGTCCTTGAAGCCGTTGCAGACGATCAGCCGCGAGGGCGAGTTCTCGGTCATCGCCATCACGGCCAGCAGTTCGGGCTTCGAGCCCACCTCGAGGCCGAAGCCATGCGGCCCGCCGTAGCGATACACCTCTTCAACCACCAGGCGCTGCTGGTTCACCTTGATCGGGAACACCGCCGCGTAGCGGTTGCGGTAGTCGTTCTCGGCGATGGCCTGCGCGAAGGCATCATGCAGCCGCTGCAGCCGGTGCTTCAGGATGTCGGAGAAGCGCACCACCAGCGGCGCAGTGAGGTCGCGCTCGGCCAGCCCCTGCACCACCTCGTGCAGGTCGATCTCGTGCTGGGGGGTGGTGTCGGGCCGCACCACCAGGTGACCGCCGGCATTGATCGCGAAGTAGCCCTGTCCCCACGCCGGGATCTGGTACAGATCCAGCGCGTCCTCGACGCTCCATCCATTGCCGCCGTTCGGGCTGCGCGTGTCCGCATTCAAGGGCCTGTCTCCGTTAACGTGGACGCGCCGGATCCGGCGACATGCGAGCTGGCGGCCGCGCCGGCCATCCGCCGGCGCCGCCTCGAGCCCGGGCGATCGGGTGATTGTACAATCGGCCGCGTGATAGACGTCTACTGGGCCAGCGGCAGTCCGCACTGCTGGCGCGTGCTGCTGGCACTCGAAATGAAGCGCCTGCGCTGGCAGAGCCATCTGCTGCAGACCGACTTCCAGGAACACAAATCGCCGCAGCTGATGGCGATGAACCCGCGCGGGCGCCTGCCGGTGCTGAAGGACGGCGACTACGTGGTGTTCGAGTCGCTGGCCGTCCTCTATTACCTCGACCTGAAATATCCCGACCCGCCGCTGTTCGGCCACTCGCCGGAAGAGGCGGGCGTGATCATGCGCGTGATCAACGAATTCCAGGCCTATATCGAAGCGGACCTGATGCGCCTGGTGGGCGAGCTGTCGAAGCCTGCGCCGCGTTTCGGCGAGACGGCGCTGCTGCGCGCGATGCATACGGTGGCGCGCGAGGCACGCACCATCGAGGCGCGGCTGTCGGTCGGAGACTGGATCGTCGGCGATGCGCCGTCGGCCGCGGACGTCGCGATTTTCCCTTGCATCCGCGTGCTTCATCGTGCCTTATTGCAGCCCGGTGCGCGCGAGCTGGCCAGCCGTTTCCTGCCCGCCGAAGTGCACTATCCGCAGCTGGCGCGCTGGCTGCGCCGCATGGAAGCCCTGCCGGGCTTCGAGAAGACCCTGCCGCCCGGATGGCAGAAGCTCCCCCAGCAGTGAGGATCGAAAGACGAAATGACTGACCAGTTCATCGTGGATTTCCCTGGCCGCATGGTGATGGTGGGGTTCGGCAGCATCGGCCAGGGCGTGCTGCCCCTGATCCTGCGCCATGTGCGCATCCCCGCCTCGCGCATCGTCATCGTCACGGCAGATGACGCCGGGCGTGCCGAGGCCGAGCAGCTGGGCGTGCGGTTCATCATCGAGCCGCTGGTCCGCGAGAACTACCGGCGCGTGCTCGATGGCCTGCTCGGTCGGGGTGATTTCCTGGTGAACCTGTCGGTCGATGTGTCCAGCGTGGCGCTGATCAAGCACTGCTGGGAACGCGGCGCCATGTACATCGATACCTGCATCGAGCCCTGGGCCGGTGGCTACACCGATCCCACCGTGCCGCCGGCGCGTCGCACCAACTACGCGCTGCGCGAGGACGCGCTGGCGCTGCGGTCGGACCTCACCGAGAAGAACCCCACCGCGGTCATCACGCATGGCGCCAACCCCGGGCTGGTCTCGCATTTCGTCAAGGCCGCGCTGCTGACCCTCAAGCACGACATCGGCGTGCAGCCGGACAAGCCCGATCCCGCCACGCGCGAGGAATGGGCCGCGCTGGCGCGCGCGCTGAACGTGAAGGTCATCCATGTCGCCGAGCGCGACACGCAGGTCACCGACCGTCCGAAGCAGGTGGGCGAGTTCGTCAACACCTGGTCGGTGGATGGCTTCGTCGGCGAGGGCTGCCAGCCGGCGGAACTGGGCTGGGGCTCGCACGAGCGCAATTTCCCGCGCGATGCGAAGCGCCATGACTTCGGCAGCGGCGCGGCGATCTACCTGAACCAGCCCGGCGCGGCCACGCGCGTGCGCACCTGGACGCCAAAGGCCGGCCCCATCCACGGCTTCCTGATCACGCACAACGAGTCGATCTCCGTCGCCGACTACTACACCGTGCGCGAGCACGGCGATGTGGTCTACCGTCCCACCGCGCACTATGCGTACCACCCGAGTGATTCGGCGGTGCTGTCGGTGCACGAGCTGGCGGGACGCAACTGGAACATGCAGGAGCGCAAGCGCATCCTGATGGACGAGATCACCACCGGCATCGACGAACTGGGCGTGCTGCTCGCCGGCCACAAGAAGAACGCCTACTGGTTCGGCTCGCAGCTGTCGGTCGAAGAGGCGCGTCGCCTCGCGCCCTACAACAACGCCACCAGCCTGCAGGTCACGGTGTCGGTGCTCGCCGGCATCATCTGGGCGATCGAGAATCCGGACCGCGGCATGCTCGAGCCCGACGAACTCGACCATCGCCGCATGCTCGAACTGTGCCGGCCCTACCTCGGCACCGTCACCGGCGCCTACACCGACTGGTCGCCGCTGGCCGACCGCGAACGCCTGTTCGCCGAGGACCTCGACCTGTCCGACCCGTGGCAGTTCAAGAACGTGCGCGTCATCTGACCGGCGCGCACGGGGGCCAGCTCAGCCTTCGTAGTCGATCGCGGTGATCACGTAACGGGTCTGCGCACCCGCCACGTCCACCGCGACTTCGGCATCCAGCCCCTTGCCCAGCAGCGTCCGCGCCAGCGGCGCGTCCATGCTGATGTAGCCCTCGCCCATGTCGAACTCGTCCGGGCCCACGATGCGGTAGCGCACCTCGCTGCCATCCTCGCGCTCCAGCGTCACCCACGCGCCGAAGAACACGCGCGCGGGATCTGACGGCGGGCGATCGACCACCACCATGCCGTCCAGCCGCTTGCGCAGATGCCGCACGCGGCCGTCGATCTCGCGCAGGCGCTTCTTGCCATAGATGTACTCGGCGTTCTCCGAGCGGTCGCCGAGCGCGGCGGCGGCGCTGACCGCCTCGGTGACCTGCGGACGTTCCACGCGCCACAGCTGGTTCAGCTCCGCCTGCATGCGCGCGTGACCGGCGGGCGTGATGTAGCGCGAGGCCGGTTTTGAAGGCGGGCGGTAGCGGCTCATGGCGCAGGCATCATGATCTGTGGACGGGCGCACAGCGGGCGCGGCGCAGCAGCGAATAGTCTGTTCATGGAGATCATTTTCCATGTCCCGCAAGTACTACGCCCACTTTGTCACTGATGGCATGCTCGCGACGCCCGATGAGTACCGCGGCGTGGTCGAGCTGCGTGCCCCGCTGCGTCCGCAGCGCGAGGTCTCGGACCTGCGCGCGCTGCTGGCCCGCAACCTTGACATGCCCGCCGAGCAGATCCGCATCCTGAACTGGGCCACGCTGCACTGAGCCCTTGGCGCGGACGCTGCCGTCCGTGCCACAATCCTCCGCTGGTGCCGCCGTGCGGCCCAGATGCTGATCCAGGCAACGAGGAGGCCGCTCATGCGCATGCTCAAGGTCGCGATGCTCGGTGCGGTGCTGCTGCTTTCCGGCTGCGGCTACAACACCCTGCAGCAGCAGGATGAAGCCGTCACCGCGGCATGGTCCGAGGTGCTCAGCCAGTACCAGCGGCGCGCCGATCTCATCCCCAACCTGGTCGATACGGTGAAGGCCTTCGCCGAACAGGAGCAGACCGTGCTGCTGGGCGTCACCGAGGCACGCGCCCGCACCGGCTCCATCCAGCTGACGCCCGAATTGCTCGACGATCCGGAGGCCATGCAACGCTTCCAGGCCGCGCAGGGCGAGCTCACGCAGGCGCTGCGCAGCCTGTTCGCCGTCGCCGAGAACTATCCGCAGCTCACGTCCAACCAGAATTTCCTCGACCTGCAGGCGCAAC
>CAZWDR010000002.1:18444-56789 GCA_964632365.1 uncultured Steroidobacteraceae bacterium | reverse complement strand
TGCCCTATGTCGGCATGCTGCACGACTTCGCCGTCACCGAGAACTACATCGTGCTCTACGTGATCCCGATGCGGATGGACGAGGAGCAGATGAAGAATGGCGGCATCCACTGGTCGTGGTGGCCGGGCGAGCCGACCTACTTCGGCTATTTCCGCCGCGGCGGCGATGGCAAGGATGTGCGCTTCATCAAGGGACCGGAGCGCAGCGCCACGCACGTGATGGGCGCGTTCGACGACGGCAAGCAGGTCGTGGTCGACGTGGAGATGTCCGAGTCGAATCCCTTCCCGTTCATGCCGATGCATGATGGCTCGCGCTGGGATCCGGCCAGGGGCACCAGCTACATCACGCGCCTGTCGGCCGACCTGTCGCGCAAGGCGCCGAAGGATTACCGCATCGAGCGGCTGTACGAGAACATCACCGGCGCGCTGCCGCGGCAGGACGATCGCTACAACACCGAGCAGTACCGCTACGGCTTCCTGTCCTGCGGCTTCACCGAGGACGGCGAGCGCGGCAATGGCATCGCGCGCTTCGATGTCACCAACCGCGGCTACAAGCTGTGGAAGTCGCCGCAGGGCGTGTCGCTGTCCGAGGTGTGCTTCGCGCCGAAGAACGCCAATGCCCCCGAGGGCCAGGGCTATGTGATGGCCGTGGGCACATGGGCCGCCGAGGGCAACCGCGCCGACCTGTTCATCCTCGATGCCGAGCGCGTCGAGGAGGGCCCGATCGCCACCGTGCGGATGCCGACGCGCATCGCCGGCCAGGTGCACGGCTGGTGGGTGCCCGGCGCGCAGATCCCGCAGCGCCGCGGCTGACGGAGCGGCTGCCCGGCACGGTCCGCACTGTCATGATGCATGCAGTGCGGCACCCGCCGGCCTGACGAAAGGACCATTCATGGCCATCCTCGACCTGCTGGTGATCGTCGGCTGCGTGGCCATCGGCGTCTGGATCGTGCGCAGCGTGATGGAGCCGGGCGTCGACCTGATCGACGAGGGGCGCCGCGCGGCCAGCCGGGTCGCGGAGAACCCGCGGCAGACCGAGGTGCGCACCCCGCCCGGGCCGCGCAGCACACCGCAGGTGGTGCGCCGTCCTGCCCCAGCCAGCGCCCCACGACGCAGCGCCGACGCACCGCGCCGCACGGCGAACCCCGCCTCGGCGGCGCCGGCACGGCCGGGCACTCCACCACGCAAGGCAGCCCAGCCGGCCCCGCGCGACAGGCCGCTGGAAGCCTGGCATCTGGTGCTCGACGTTTCACCCTCGGCCTCGCGCCGCGAGATCCAGGACGCGCTGCGGCTACGTGTGGCCCGCGCGCGCTCCGAACGTGACGGCGACGCCGTGCGCCGCCTGATACGCGCCGCGGCCACTGGCATCACCCAGGCTCGCGGCCGCGACGACGACTGACGCTACCAGTAGGTCTCCACCAGCTGCGCCTCGAGCGCGCAGCGCGCCGCGTCGGGCTTGTCGTGGTTGCCAGCGCGCAGCGCATCCAGTTCGGCCCGTGCCGTGACAACATCCGCCTGGTAGGCCGGCGATGCCGAGATCGCCGTCATCATCGCGCCCGTGACCAGCCGCGCGTTCTCCACCGCCGACGCGTTGTGCATGCCGCACACCACGCGGCTGTCGCCGATCGCGCGGCCCCGCGCCAGCACCGGTGCCGCGTTCGACACATCCACCTGCGCCAGCACCAGCGCCCACGCCCAGCCAGCCGTGGTGTGCCCCGAGGGATAGTCGAAGCTGTCACCGATCGTCGAGGCCGGCACGCACGTGGCGCCCTCGTCGACCAGGAACGGCCGTTTGCGCTGGTAGTGGTCCTTCGCCGACCCGACCAGGCGCGAGGCCTCGCGCGACGCCTTCTGCAGCACTGCCACCAGCCGCGGCACCTGTTGCGGCGTGGCCTCCACTGCGATCGCGCAAGAGAAGTGCTTCAGCATCGCCGCGGTGCCCAGTTCCACGTCGTCGATGGCCATCTGCCAGCGTGGCGTGCCCTGCAGCGCGCGGGTCTCGCGGAAGATGCGGCGGTCGGCCTCGTCGCGCGCGTCGCCGGTGGTGGGCGCGGGCGGCAGGATGGGCAGGAACGCGGCAGGGTCGCCGGCGTAGTAAGGCGGCGTGGACGGCGCGCGGGGACGGCCGGGGGCGGCGGGTGTCTGCGCACCGGCGCCCGCGGGCTGCGCAGCGCTCGCCGCGGCCGCACCGGTGCCACCGGGCATCCCGCCGTCGGTGGCGGCCTCCGGCGGCGTCGCGGCGCAGGCCGTCAATGCGATGAATGAAACGATGATGGCCTGCTGCATGCCGCGCATGGCGTCCCCCGGTGTTGTGTGAATCGACCGCCAGATGCCTTAACGTCTGGCAGCGGCCAGACCGGAAGCAACGCGGGAATTCCTGGCGTCAGAAGCGGATGCGTACCCCGAGCCGGTAGGCCCGGCCCAGGGTGTCATGGTACTGCGCGCTGGCGCCGGAGATGCCGCCGCCGGTGAAGGGCGGGCTCTTGTCGAAGAGGTTGTTGATGGAGGCGAAGAGCTCGAACTGCTCGATGTTCGGCACCCCGAGGCGGTAGGACCCATTGAGACTGAAGTTCAGGTACGGGTCGACGCGGTTGTCGTCGACGCTGCCATACAGCAGCTGCCCTGCGTCATTCATGTACCGGGGACTCGCGGGGTCGTCGCTCCACGTGTTGTCCAGCCGCGCTCCACCGACATAGCGCGCGGCCAGCGTGGCCGCCAGATCGCGCAGGCGATAGGAGGCAATGATGTTTCCGGTCCAGCGCGGTGCGGCGGACACGCCGGGAATGAATACATTGCTGCGGATCTGTCCGACCGTGTCCACCTTGATGAAGGTGTCCTCGCAATCGAAGGCGGTGTTCAGCGCACAGAGATGTTGCAGGCCAGAGGACTCAAGCGCGCGCGTGCCACGCGCCGTCAGCGACAGCAGGCCGGGCAGTGGCAACCCGGCCTGCTGCAGCGGGAAGGTGTAGTTCCACGCAAGGTCCACGCCACGGCGCCGGTAGGGCAGCCCGTTCACCGGACGGCGGGTGTTGTAGGAGAGGATGTCGTGCAGGTTGAGACCGCCCGCGCCATCGGTGGCGAAGGTGATCTCCCGGCACTCCGGCAGGTCGGCGTCATAGCGGCCGTTGATGCCCGAATGGGCGGGATCCACGGCGCCATCGATATACCGCGCCTCGACATTGCCGCTGCGCTCCCAGCATGAAAGGACCGGGTCAGTGAACGCATAAGGCGTGTAGATGCCATCACGCACACGGATCGTGTAGTAGTCGGCCGAAAGGCGCATGCCCTGGGCCCAGCCACCTGGCGCGACAACCATGCCCAGCGTCAGCGTATCGCTCTTCTCCGGCTTCAGGTCCGCGTTGCCGACATTCACGGTTCCCCAGCGTTCGTACTGGTTCTCCTGGCTGTCGGCGGTGCGGTCGCGCCAGGGGTTGCGCGCCTGCTGCCCGCCGATGCTGTCGGGCACGCCCGGCTGGTTGATGAACAGGTCGCGATAGCCCGCGGCGCGCAGGTCGCGTGAGCGCGTGAGCCGCAGGCGCATGAAGTCGAAGGGCTCATAGACGGTCGAGAGCTTCCAGTTCAGCGTGCCCTGTGACGCCGATTGGCCCGTCGTACCGGCGCCGCCCTTGTTGTGGTAGGAGGCATGGCGCAGCGCGGCGTTCATCGACCACAGGTTCATGCCTTCCCGACCGCTCACCAGCGGCAGGTTCAGCTCGGTGTAACCCTCGGCGACCCGGGTGCGGCCGCCGAAGGCATCACCCCAGGCACGGGAGATGTCTGCACGCAGGTACAGCGGACCACGCGACCCGCGGTTGTCCACGCGATCCTCGCGCAGTTCGAGGCCGAATGCGGCCGTCACGGGGCCCGCCGGGCCTTGCCACAGCGTGCCCGAGGTCGCAAAGGACAGCACGTGGAGGCTGTTGTGCCCGTCCGAGACGTTGTCCTTGAAGGCATAGGCCAGGGCCTCCTGCTGCAGCGCCGCCGCCTCGGGCGTCGCAAACCGTGTGCCGAAGATGTTCAGCGGCCTGCAGCCCGCGGCCAGTTCCGCGAGGCCTGCCGGATCACTGGTGGGCCGCCCCGCCGCATCGAGGACGGGCACGCCATCGCGGGTGATGCGGCAGACGGGTCTGCCCCAGTCCGGATTCGGCGCGCCATCGATGAACTGCCGGTCGTCGATGACCGCATCCATCGCGAAGGCGAAGCTCAGGTTGGTGGGGACATTGTTCTGCCGGGAGGTGCTGCGGGTCTGGCCGTACTGGTAGTACGTTTCCCAGCGCCAGTCGCCGCCAAGGCGCCCGCGCAGTCCCGCCACCGCGCGCGTGGTGCGCGACTGCTGTTCGGTCCATTGCTGGATCTGCGGATTCCACACCTTGCGGACCGCCGTGTGGCCGGTGCACGGCGTGGTGCCATAGAGATTGTCGAGCCCGGGTCCACTGCCGGTGGTCGTGGAATTGCCGAAAGCGCTCTGCAACTGGTGCAGCGCCTCGGGCGACAGCTGCGGCAGGAACGCATAGGCGTTGCGGCCCAGCTGCGGCAGCACCGCCGGCAGACCGAGGTCCTCGAAGTCCGCCGCCATCGTGACGCCGACGAGGTTCCAGTAGTGGGTTCCCCTGACCGAGCGGACCCGCTGCCATTGCGGACTCGTGGCACTGTCGAACTCCCACTGCGGCGGCGCCGTGTCACTGCTGCCGAAGGTGCCCGGCACCACGTAGTACGGCGGATATCGACCTGACGGCGGCAGCCCCAGCAGGCTCACGAAGCTGGCATTGCTCCACAGCGGATTGCGCTCGAACTGCGGCAACGGCGCGCCCTGCACATCCGTGAGCGCTTCGCCGCCACCGCCATAGGCGATGAAGTCCCCCGTGCGGGCCGAACCGCCCGGCTGCGCCGGCACCCCGGTGGTGTTGAACCGCACGCAGGCATTGCTCATCGTCGCGCGGTTGCGGTTCAGCGAGTCCACATCGGCATGGCTGCCTTGCAGGTAACCCACCATGCGATCCGTGAGCGCATATTCGAAGTTCGTGAACAGGGTGCGCCGCTCGGTGCGCGGCAGCAGCGCAAGGCCCCTGGTGAGCAGCGGCCCGTCGCCGCCGGTGGTGTTGCGACCGGATCCGCCGCGATAGCCATAGGCATACTGTTCGATGCCGGTGCCGTCGTCGGAGAAGCGGAATCCCGAGGTGTTGCTGGCGTCGCTGGAATAGATGCTGCCCGCAGGGGCGTACTGGCTGTAGCGGTAGTCATCCATGCGGAACCGGGCCGGCAGGTGCTCGAAGCCCGGCAGCGGCGCCAGCACCTGCGATGCGTCCTCTGCCGTGCCGGAGAAGTTCTGGTACATCGTGCGCGACTGCTCGCACCATCTGCGGGCGCGGGCGCAGTCGCGGATGGCGGACTGGTCCTGCCACTCCAGACCCATCAGCAGATGGCCCCGCCCGCCGGCCACGGCCGTGCCGCCCGAGATCGCGAGGTGCGGATTGCCGCCGTCGCCGGCCTCCGTGACCCCGTAGTCGACATCGAGCCGCAGGCCGGTCATGCGGCTGTCCAGCACCAGGTTGACGACGCCGGCCATCGCGCCGGACCCATACGTCGCCGAGGCCCCGCCGGTGGCCACATCCATGCGCTGCAACAGGTTCGACGGGATGATGTGCATGTCCACCACGTCCGCCTGGTTGGAGGTGGAGACGACGCGCCGGCCATCGATCAGCGTCAGGGTGCGGGTGCCGAAGGTGGGGTCCATGCCACGCAGGTTGGCAATGGTGTTGCCGATGAAGAAGGAGTTGCGCCCGATGCTGCCCTCCTGATCGTCACCCGTCAGCGTCGGCATGTAGCTGGGGATGTTCTGCGGCACCAGCGTGGTGATCGCGTCCGCGACGTTGACGATGCCCAGCAGCCGCAGGTCCTCGCCGGTGATCGTCAGCATGGGATTCGGGGCGGTGAAGTTGCCCGGCACCTGGATCCGCGTGCCGGTCACCACGACCTCCGGAATCTCCATCAAGGGCACCTCCCCGAGGGCGTCCTCCACCTCAGCGGACTGCTGCGCGAGGGGGGGTGCTCTTGCACCCGGCGCACCGGTGCGCACACCTGCGCTCGCTCGCACCAGCACGATGGTGCCCGCATCCGTCCGGCGGAAGGACAGGCCGCTGTCGGCAAGCAACCTTTGCAGCGCCTGGTCGGACGTCATCCGTCCCCGGACCGCGGGTGCGCGGCGTTCGGCCACGCGCTCGTTGGCCAGCAGCATCTGGATGCCGCTTTGCGCGGAAAACTGCAGCAGCGCACCGGACAACGGCTGCGCCGCGATATCGAAATCAAGCAGGCGCTCGGCCGCCTCCCCCGCCCACGCCAACCGGGCCAGCAGACAGCACAGCAGCACTGCCCCGGTCAGCCGCATCGGCCGGGTTCAATCGGCGATGCCACCGGGTCGCGGGCCGATCATCATGCGGCCATCGTGGCGCCCGGTCACGACGACCGGAAAAGCATGGGGAAGTGCACCCACCCAGCTCTCCAGCCGGTCGGTGCGGGCCGTGCCCGTGAAGGAAAGGGCGCGGATCCGCGGGTCCTCGATGAGGATCTGTCGCGCGGCGTAGCGGTTGACGGTCGCGATGACCTCTGACAGCGGCTCATCGTGGAAATTGAGCAGACCCGATCGCCACGCGATGGCATCGCGCGGATCCGCCTGGCGCACGATCACGCTGTGCGACGCGTGGGAATAGACCAGCTGCTGCCCGGGCTCGAGCTGCACGTTCGGAGGCGGGGTGCCCCGCCCTTCGTAGGCGGCATCGACGCTGCCCTCCACCACCGTCACCGTGGTGCGGCCTTCGGTGCGCAACACATTGAAGGCAGTGCCCGTGGCCGTCACTTCCAGCCGCCCGGCGGCGACGTGGAATGGACGCGATGCGTCGGGGTGCACGGCCACATACAGCTCGCCCTCATGCAGCTGCACCTGGCGCGCGCGATCGCTCATCAACACCGTGACGCGCGTGCCACCGCCGAGTTCCAGTGCCGAACCGTCCGCCAGCATCTGCACGCTGTTCGCGCCCACCGGCGAGGCATACTCCACCGTCTGCACCGCCGGGTCGGCGCGCGTTGTCCACCACGCGCCGAAGGTGGCCGCCATGGCAAGACCCGTGAGGGAGGCGGCAATCGCCATGCGGCGGCCGATGCCTGGCGCGCGGGCGCTGCCCCGAGTCGCCCGGGCCTCGGCGGCCTTGCCGCTCAGCTCCCAGATGACCACCATTTCGTCGAAGGCCTGCTGGTTCAGCGGATGCCGCTGGCACCATTCCAGCCAGTCCTCCAGCAGCTGCTCGTCATGCGCCGCGTCACGGATGCGCTGCAGCCACTGGCTCGCCTCTTCCAGACGGTCGAAGCGGGTCGATTCCGCAAGGCTCGCGTCGCTCACCGGGGGCCTCCGCACTTGACCCTCAGCGTCGCCTCGGAGGGCCCAAGTCCATCCAGCCTCAGGCGGCAGTACATCAGCGCGCGGGTGATGTGATTGCGCACCATCCGGTCCGACACGCCGAGGCGCTGTGCAATGGTCTGCTGATCGAGATCTTCCATGCGGAACAGCAGGAATGCTTCGCGCACCGGGGGCGGCAGCTCGTCCAGGAATGCCCTCACCTGTTCCACCCGCTCGTGCTCCATGACCTGGGTCTCAGGCTCGGGAGGACGCTCGAACAGACCCGGGAACAGTTCGGCATCCTGGAATCGCGACTCGGTGGCCCGCCGTCGCAACCGGTCGATGGCCAGGTTCCCGGCGATGCGGAAGAGGTACGCACGCAGGAAGCCGGCGACATCCGTGCGCTCCAGCTGCAGCAGGCGCACATAGGCTTCCTGCGCTACCTCGCGTGCCTCGTGCCGCGATTGCAGGCGCAGCGTGAGGAAACGGATCAACGCGTCATTGTGATCGCGGAACAGCCGCTCGACGGCCAGCGCACGGGCGCCACTCACGGAAGGGTGGTCGTGACCGACCCCTCCGGAATCCTCCGGCTCCAGATTGCTGTCCCCCATGCGGGCATTGTGGGCGCGCAATGATCAGGACTTCAAGGCAGGACTCCCGCAACCCAGCTGGTCGGTCTGGCGGCCGTTTGGGGTCGGTTCACCAGGGGCTGGTGCCAGATGGGCGCGGGAGTCATGCAGGGCGTCAGGCCCCGGACGGGGGCGGGCAGGCAGCGGCCCGGACGCGCAGCCGCAACAGGTCCGCCCGAAGGCGGAACCTGTTGGCCGCGCGCTGGAGCCGGTCCGTCATCAGTTGACCGTCAACCGCCGCATCAGGATCGGCGGATTGACCGGCGATCCATCGTGCAGGGTGTTCTGGATGGTGATGCGGTCCGGTTCGGAACCAGAGCCAGGGACGATCGTGTAGTTCACCGGCGAGGACGGCCGGCCGTCGGCATTGCTGCTCGCTTGTGGCCACTTGCCGGTGAAGCCGAGCGGCAGGCGCGGATTGGTTGTTGCGCTCGGCACGTCCAGCGTGAAGATCGTGCCGGTTCCGGACAACAATTCGCAGGTCGTGGCATTGCCGCGCCGTGTGAAATAGCCGGTCAGCGCCACCGGATCCTCGATCGGGAAACACGCATCCTGCGCGTTCCCCATGCCGTTCACGCCCGCGTGGAAGCCATTGTAGGAGGAGCCGTTGTAGACCCAGAGCCGGCGGCCGTCATCGGTGGCCCACGCGCCGGTCATCTGTCCGGCGATCGATTGCGGCTCCCTGAACAGCAGCGACGTGCCGCCCTGCTGCGCGGTCAGCTGGCTGCCCGGGCCGGCCGTCTTCTGCACCGCGGTCCAGTTCGGACCGGGCGCGCCGGAGCTGGAAAGTCCGCCGGCGCCGCTCGTGTCGGCGTAGGGCAGGAAGGACAACGTGCTCGCCGCGGCGTTGTAGGTATAGAAGCCGTGCTCGACGCCACTCGAGGAGCTGCTGGACACGTGCGAGCCAGCCAGATAGGTCCCGTCCTCGAAGAAGGCCATGAAATTGCGCGTAGGCGTCGCCTCGCCATCTGCCACTGGCGTGAACTGCTGGTAGGCACCCGTCAGCACGTTTTCGGCAGCGGGCAGTGCGCGACAGCGCAGTGACCGGTTCACGACCCAGCGGCCGGGCGCGGCGGAACCGGAAGGCTCCAGCAGCAACACCGCGCCGGCATCGGTCGCAGTGGTCCCCGGCACGCCGCTTCCGAATCCGGGCACGCACACCTGGCCCGTCGGCTGACGCGTCACCACCAGCTCGTAGATGGCGTCCGGGTTGCTCAGCACATCGGTGAAGCTGCGGGCGCCGCCCGATCCGAAGGCCGTAATGTCGAGGGTCTGAACATCCTCGCCAGTGCCCTGGTGGCGCAGCGCCACCGTGACGCCGCTCGGGTGCATGGCGGCCGGGCCGCCGCTTGCCGAGTCGGCACGGACCGAAACAGAGAAGGCGCAGGATGTCACCTGGACGCCGGTCAGGTTGCCTGTCGGCGGAACGAGGATGCTGCCATCCGTTTCGATATTGCCGCCGGTTCCTGCCACCGGACCGCCGGTGACATTGCAGTTGTTGTCCGGCGCGCCCTCGGCCGCTGACGGCACGACCGCGGTTACCCGCCAACCGAAGACGGGCAGGCTGGAGCCGTTGTTGAACACTGCATCCGGGAATGTGAAGTCGGTCAGGCCGGTACCCGCGATTTCACGCACGCCTTCTTCCGTGCTCAGCACGATCTTGAGCCCGGGGGTGGCCGATGCCGCGGCGCTGATGGTGCCGCTCACCGAATAGCGCGGTACATCCGGGTCTTGGTTGCAGGTGATGGTGATCGGCGCGGCGGAAGGATCCCCGACGGTCCCGGTGCCGTTGGCGATGCTGCATGCGCGGCCGTAGGGCTCGGTGGTCACCTGGATGTTGTAGGGCGTGCCGACCGGCAACGAGCCGAAGGTGAACGCCGAAGCCGCCTGTCCCTGCACCCCGAAGAACTTGCACTCGAGCCGGGGCGCGCTGGCCGGATCGGCCGCCTGGGTGTCGAGGCAGGTGTCCTGACCGTTGTACTGCAGGCCGATCGGGCGACGCGTCCCCAGGCCCGTGATGGTGCCCTGAAGCACCGCGGTCGCGGTTGGCGGAGCGATGACCGGCTCCTCGATCACATCCTTCACTGCGTCGCAGCCCGCCAGGACAAGACCGCAGATCAGGCTCGTGGCGATCGTGGAACGACCAATTATCGAATTCATGCATCCCCCGGAATGACTTTTCTTCTCGATGGGGCGGATGTCGCCATCCGCCCGTCCGCGTCGCTGGTGATCAGAACCGCATCCGCACGCCCATCCGGTACGAGCGACCCATGGTGTCGTGGTACTGCGCGCTCGCGCCCGAGATGCCGCCACCGGTGAACGGTGGCGACTTGTCGAACAGGTTGTTGATCGAACCGAACACCTGGAACTGCTTGGTGTTCGCGACCTGCAGGTCGTACGAGCCGTTGAGCGAGAAGTTCACGTACGGCTTGACCCAGTTGTTGTCGACGCTGCCATTTAAGATGAAGCCCTCGGCATCGCGATAGCCCAAGCTCTCCGGATCATCGGTCCAGGTCTTGTCGAGCTTGGCGCCGCCGATGTAGCGGGCCATCAGCGTCGTCGACAGGTTGCCCACTCGATAGGAAGTGGTCAGGTTGCCCGTCCACTTCGGCGTCGGCGCCACGCCCGGAATGAATACGCTGCTGCGGATCTGGCCGACCTGGTCCTGGTAGGTGAAGACATCCTCGCACTCCGTGGTGAACGGAATGGGCTGGCACTGCTGCTGGATGCCCGAGGACTCCAGCGCGCGCGCGCCGCGCAGGATCAGCGTCATCGCGCCCGGCAGCCCTTCGAAGGCGCGATTCAGTGGAAACGTGTAGTTCCATGCCACATCGACGCCGCGCCGCCAGTAAGGCAGCCCATTGATGGGACGGTTGGCATTGAACGCCACGATGTCCTGCAGGTTGCGGGAGCCGTCGGGATTCTCCGCGAAGGTGATTTCGCGGCACTCGGCCAGATTCTCATTGAACAGGCCGTTGATCGCGTTGTCCGGGTCCTGCAGGAAGTCGATGTTGCCGCTGTTCTCCCAGCACGCCCGCACGGGATTCGTGAAGGCAAAGGGCGTATAGATGCCGTCACGCACCGAGATGCTGTAGTAGTCGGCCGAGAAGCGCATGCCCTGGGCCCAGCCGCCCGGCGAGAGCACCAGGCCGACCGTCAGCGTGTCGCTCTTCTCCGGGTCAAGCTCCGAGTTGCCGACCTGCACACGGCCCCAGCGCTCGCGCTGGTTCTCCTCGCTGTCCTCGGTGCGCTCACGCCACGGATTGGTCCCCGTATCGCTGTCCGGCACGTTCGGCTGGTTCAGGAACAGGTCGCGATATCCGGCGGCACGCAGGTCACGGGACCTCGTCAATCGCAGGCGCGCGAAATCGAACGGCTCGTAGACCGCCTGGAACTTCCAGTTCATCGTGTTCTGGGTGGCCGATTGCCCGGTCGTGCCCGCGCCGCCCTTGTTGCGGTAGGACGCATAACGGGCGCCGACGTTCACCGACAGCAGGTTGATGCCCTCCTGCCCCGCCACCAGCGGCATGTTCAGCTCGGTGAAGCCTTCAGTCACGCGGGTGGTACCGCCAAATGCGTCACCCCACTGCCGCGCCAGATCCGCGCGCATGTAGTAGGGCCCGCGGGATCCCTGGTTGTCGACGGTGTCCTCGCGGACCTCGACCCCGAAAGCACCGGTCAGGGGGCCCGCCCAGCCCTGCCACAGCGAGCCGCTGGTGCTGAAGGACAGCACCTGCAGGCTGTTCTCGCCGTCCGAGACGTTCTGCTTGAAGGCATATTCAATCGCCTGGCGCTGCAGCTCGGCGGCCTCGGGATCCGCATAGCTGTTGCCGAAGATGTTCAGCGGCTTGCATCCTGCGGCGAGCGCGGAGAGCCCTTCCGGATCGCTGGTGGGCCGCCCGTAGGCATCCAGCACGGGAATGCCATCGCGCAGGATGCGGCAGATCGGCTCGCCGTAGGTCGGCGAACCCACGCGGTCATCCACCACCGCGTCCATCGCAAAGGCGAAGCTCAGGTTGGTCTGGACGTTGTTCTGCGTCGAGCGGCTCTGCGTTGCGCCGTACTGGTAGTAGGCATCCCATCGCCAGTCACCGCCGAAGCGGCCGCGCAGGCCCGCGACTGCGCGCCACGGCTCCTGCACCTGGTCCGTCCACTGCTGGAACTGCGGGTTCCAGACCTTTCGCATCGCCGTGAAGTTGTCGCAGGGCGTCACGCCGAACAACGTGTCGAGGCCGGGACCACCACCGGTGGTCGAGGAATTGTCGAACGCCCGCTGCACCTGGTAGAGAGCTTCAGGCGTCAGGTTGTTCAGGAAGTAGTACGCGTTGCGGCCGAGTTGCGGCAGCACCGCCGGCGTGCCCGGATCGTCGAAGTCCGCGGTCAGCGTGACGCTCACCAGGCTCCAGTAGTGGCTGCCGCTGGCGGACTGCACGCGGCGGTAGACCGGGTTGATGACGTTCGACGAGAACCCGGTGTAGTTCGGCGGGGTGCTCGCGTCGAAGCTGCTGCCAAGCTGCCCGGGCGACACGATGTAGGGCGCACTGCGCGCCGTGATGCCGGATGTCGTCGGCGCGGGCAGCGGGGAAGCCGGATTGGACGCAGCGAAGATTCGGAAGTTGGGATTGGCCGTGAGCGGCGTGCGCGCGATGTCTTCGGCGGGGGTGCCATCCGGAAAATTCGTCCAGCTTTCACCGTTGTTGCCGAAGTAGATCACATCGCCGGCCCGCGCCGTTCCGCCAGGGATCTCGGCCTCACCCATCGTGTTGAAACGCACGCAGGCGCTGCCGGTGGTGTAGCGGTTGCGGTTCAGCGATTCGGTCTTCGCGTAGCTCGCCTGCACATAGCCGGTCGTGCTTTCGGTGAAGTTGTATTCGAAGTTCGTGAAGATCGAGCGGCGCTCGGTGCTGGGGCGCATCACCGTCCCGCTGGTGACCAGCGGGCCGTCGCCGTTCATCGTGTTGCGGCCGGTGCCGCCCCGCAGCCCATAGGCATATTCCTCGACCCCGGTGCCATCGGCCGTGAAGCGGAAGCCGGAGGTGTTGTCGGCGCTGCTCGAGTAGACGGTGCCCGTGGGCGCGAACTGGCTGTAGCGCACGTTGGTCATCTGGAAGCGGGCCGGATAGTCGCCCCTGCCATCGCCATCGATGTCGCCGAAGCCTTCCAGCGGCGAGAGCCGGTCCAGCGGATCCTGCGCGAAACCGCTGTAGTTGGTGAACATGCTGCGCGAAAGGGCGCACCAGTCGCGCGCGCTGGCGCAGTCCCGGATGGCTTTCTGGTTCTGCCATTCAACGCCGACCAGCGCATGGCCGCGCCCGCCGAACAGCGGCAGGCCGCCGGAGATGGAGACGTGCGGGCTGCCGCCGTCGCCGGTCTCGTTGACGCCGTAGTCGGCGTCCACGTTCACGCCGGTCATGCGGTTGTTCAGCACCAGGTTCACCACGCCGGCCATCGCACCTGAACCATAAGTTGCCGAGGCGCCGCCGGTGACCACGTCCATCCGCTGCAGCAGGTTCGAGGGAATGATGTTCAGGTCGACGACATCGGCCTGGTTCGACGTGGACGGCACGCGGCGGCCATCCACCAGCGTCAGGGTGCGGGAGCCGAATGCGGGGTCGAGACCGCGCAGGTTCGCGATCGTGTTGCCGATGAAAAAGGAGCCGCGGTCGATGCCTGTCTGGTCATCGCCGGTCATCGTCGGCTGGTAGCTGGAGATGTTCTGCGGCACCAGCATCGTCAGCGCGTCGGCGACGTTGACGATGCCCAGGGCGCGCATCTCCTCGGAGGTCACTGTGTTCATCGGGTTCGCCGAGGTGTAATTCCCAGGAACCTGGATGCGGGTGCCGGTGACCTGCACTTCGGAGAGCTCTTCGAGCTCGTCGGCCTCGGCCTCGGCGGCCGGCGCGTTCGCCGCCGGAAGCATGAACACGGCGCCGCCAAGGATGGCGACGATGGACGCACGGACGGAACTCTGCCGGCTGGCCCTGAGATTCATCTTTTCCCCCTGAATCTTGATCGTTCTGTGGTGCGGGGATCGCCGGGCGATACGACGCACAATTGAGAGAACGTTCAGCAGGGGCGGAACCGGAAATGAAAACCCGGTTCCACCAAAAAAGATTTTGGCTGACGCGGCAGCGGTGCGGCATCCTGTGCCGCTGTCGCGCCGGTTATCGCAGGCCCGCCCGGCTCCGCCTAGAGCTGATAGTCCTTCTGCGTCCCCGCATACTCGATGTAGAAATCCAGCGCCGCCGGATCCGCCATCGCATCCCGGTTCGCCGCCTTCGCCAGCGGCACCCCCGACAGGATGCGCCGCACCGGCACCTCCATGCGCTTGCCCGAGATCGTGTAGGGGATCGCGGGCACCTGGTAGATGCGGTCCGGCACGTGCCGCGGGGTGTATTCCGCGCGCAGCCGGTCGTTGATCGCCTTGGTGAGCTTCTCGTCGAGCGTCACGCCCTCCTTCAGCTTCACGAACAGCGGCATGAAGAACTTGCCGCCGGGGAGGTCGAGATTGACGATCAGGCCGTCCTCGACGCCCTCGACCAGCACGATGGTGCGGTAGATCTCCGAGGTGCCGATGCGGATGCCATGGCGGTTCAGCGTGGCATCCGACCGTCCCAGCACATAGGCGCCGCCCTCGGGGGTGATGCGATAGAAATCGCCCTGGCGCCACATGCCGGGGAAGTCGCTGAAATAGGTCTCGATGAAACGCTCGTCGTCCTTGTCGTTCCAGAAGCCCACCGGCATCGACGGCGCCGGCTGCGTGATGACCATCTCGCCCACTTCATCGGTGACGAACTGGCCGTTCTCGCCCATCACGTGCACGGCCATGCCGAGGCAGCGGGCCTGCATCTCGCCGGCACGCTGCGGCAGGATCACGGTGCCGCCGACGAAGCCGGAGCAGATATCGGTGCCGCCGCAGCCCGGCGCCACCCAGCAGTCCTGCTTCACATTGTCGTGGAACCACTGCTGGCACTCGGGCGACACGGGCGAGCCGGCCAGCGTGATCGACTGCAGGTGCGACAGGTCGAACTTGTCCTTCGGCACGATGCCGTTCTTCTCGAGGATGGACTGGTAAGTGGGGCTGGCGCCGAACAGCGTCGCCTTTGAATCCTGCACCATCTTCCACAGCACATCGCCATCGGGCCAGGCCGGGTTGCCGTCATAGAGCACCGGCGTGACATTCGACAGCAGCGCGCTGACGAGGAAGTTCCACATCATCCACCCGGTGGTGGTGTAGAAGAACATGCGCTCGCCGCCATGCATGTCGAAGTTGAACGCGAGGTGCTTCAGCTGCTCGAGCATGATGCCGCCATGGCTGTGCATGATCGGCTTGGGCAGGCCGGTGGTGCCCGACGAGAACAGGATCCACAGCGGGTGGTTGAACTCCACCTCCTCATACTCGAACGACTCGCGCGGCACGTCCGGATGGTCGAGCAGCTCGTTCCAGAAGATCGTCGCCGGCGTCAGGCGGCGCGCGTTCGCGGGATCGAGATACGGCAGCTGGATCACGTGTTTCACGGTGTCGAGCTTCGCGAGGATCTTCTCCACCTCGGCACGGCGGTCGAAGGGCTTGCCGCCGTACTGGTAGCCGTCCACATGGAAGAACACGGTGGGGCTCAGCTGCGAGAAGCGGTCGAGCACGCCGGGCGTGCCGAAGTCCGGGCCCACCGACGACCAGATGGCCCCGACGCTGGTCGTGGCCAGCATCGCGATGAGCGTCTCTGGCACGTTCACCATGTAGGCGCAGACGCGGTCGCCGCGCTTCACGCCGAGCTTGCGCAGCTGGGTGGCGACGATGCGCACCTGCCGCCCCAGCTCGAGCCATGACAGTTCCTGCAGCGGCTGGCGCTCGTTCAGGTGCAGCACTGCGGCGGCATCCGGGCGCTCGTGGCGCAGCATGTGGCGCGCATAGTTGATGCGCGCGCCGGGGAACCACTCCGCCCCCGGCATCGTGCGCTTGCCCAGCACGGCGGTCGGCGGCTGGGTGGCCTCGACGCCGAAGAAGTCCCAGCACGCCTGCCAGAACGCATCGATGTCGGTGGTGGACCAGCGCCACATGGCCTCGAAATCGGGGAAAGTGAGCCCGCGCTTCGCGCTGAGCCACTGGCGGAATTCAGTCAGGCGCGCCCGCGCGATGCGTTCAGGCGATGGCGTCCACAGCACGGTTCCCGGCTCGATCATTCTTCCCCCGTCAGCCCCAGCAAAAGTCCGGTATTGAAGCATGATTTGCGCGCGCAAATGAGTGGCCATCACAATCCCGGCCACATATGCGCGATCCTGAATCACTGGTATTGGTCCCGGGCCTTGTGTGTGACGCGCGGGTGTGGCGCGACCAGGCTGCGGCGCTCTCCCCGCAGCGGGATGTCCATCTCGCCGACCATGGCGTGCTGGATGATCTGGGGCGCATGGCGGAGCGCATCCTCGATGCGGCGCCGCCGCGTTTCGCGCTGGCCGGACACTCGATGGGCGGGCGCGTCGCGCTGGAAGTGCTGGCGCGCGCACCCGCGCGCGTGACGCGCCTGGCGTTGCTGGATACGGGCTACGAAAAGCTGGCCGATGGCGAAGCCGGCGAGCGGGAGCGCGCGGGCCGCTACCGCCTGCGCGACCTCGGCCGCAGCGAGGGGATGTCTGCCCTGGGCAGAAGCTGGTCGCGTGGCATGGTGCATCCGTCACGCCTCGGCGATGCCGGCCTGATGGACGACATCCACGCGATGATCGAGCGGGCACCGCTGGCGCAGTTCGAGGCGCAGACCCGGGCCCTGCTGAACCGCCCCGACCGCACGGCGCTGCTGGCGCAGATCCGCGTGCCGACGCTGGTGCTGTGCGGGCGTGACGACGCGTGGAGCCCGCTGGCCCGGCACGCGCAGATGGCCCGGCACATTCCCGATGCGCGGCTGGTGGCGGTGCCGGAGTGCGGTCACATGGCTACGATGGAACGTCCGGCCGAGGTCACCGCTGCGCTGGTCGCGTGGCTGGCCGGCGGCGACCACGACAACGCCAACCCGAAGGTCTCCTGATGCAGCTGCTGCGCTCGATCCTCTACACGGGGTTTTTCCTGCTGTTCACGTTCTTCTATGCGTTCTTCTTCGTGATCGCAGGTCCGCTGCTGCCATGGCGCGCGCGCTTCACGCTGGCGCGCATCTGGACGCGCGTGCTGCTGGGCGCGCTGCGCCTGCTCTGCCGCCTCGACTACCGCGTCGAAGGGGCGCACAACATCCCTGCGGGCGAGGCCTGCATCGCGCTGATGAAGCATTCCTCCACGTGGGAGACCTTCGCGCAGACGCTGCTGGTGCCGCCGCAGGTGTGGGTGCTGAAGCGCGAGCTGACGTGGATTCCATTCATCGGCTGGGGCGTGCGCCTGCTCCACTGCATCCCGATCAATCGCGGCGCTGGCGCGTCCGCGGTGCGCCACCTGATCGAGCAGGGACGCGCGCGGCTCGCAGCGGGACAGTGGATCGTCGTGTTTCCGGAGGGCACGCGCATGCCGCCCGGGCAGACGCGGCGCTATGGCGTCGGCGGCGCGGCGGTGGCCGCGGACACTGGCGCGCGCATCGTGCCGGTGGCGCACAACGCAGGCTACTTCTGGCCGCGGCGCGGACTGCTGAAGAAGCCCGGCACGATCCGGGTGGTGATCGGCGCGCCGATCGAAACCCGTGGCCGCGATCCGCGCCAGATCAACGAAGAGGTGCAGCGCTTCATCGAGGCGCACAGCGGGCCGCCGGCCTGACGAAGCGTGCGCGGCGCGCGCCACGCGCCGCAGCGATCACTTCACCTCGTAGACCAGGTTCACCGTGGTGAGCATGTCGGTCTTGTCGAACCCCTCCGGCGGCGAGGTGTTGTGCCGCACGGTGTATGCCAGTGACAGCGCGATGCGGTCGGTCATCTTCACCGTCACGCCCACGTCGTTCTGCAGGAAGTTGTTGCCCGACGTGAATTCGCCCGAGAAGCGGTTGATCAGCGTAGTGGTGTCGGTGAGCTTGTGGTTGAACTCCAGGCTCGCGACGCTGGTGACGGTGGTGTCCTTCACCTCGACGAGGCCGATCGGGTCCAGGAACTTGTAACCGGCACCGACCTGGCCGATCAGCCGCGTGCGGTCGTTGTCGATGAAGCGGCGGCCGGCACCGGTGGTGACCAGGCCCTGGTGATTGAAGCCGCTGAACGGGTCTTCCTCATAGCGCAGGCCGCCGTACCAGAAGTTCCTGCCGAGGAAATCGAAGCGGGCCTGGGTGCTGGCTTCCCACCGGCGCGCGGTGGTGTTGCCGTCGTTGCGCACATACAGCCCGCCGAGGCCGAAGCTCCACTCCACGCCGTCATCCTTGTGGACCGCATTGACCCGCGCGTTGGCGGTGCGGGTGTCGCTGTTGCCGGTGGCGAAGGCCAGTCCCGCCTCGCCTTTTCCGGTCCACCTCGCTGCGGCGGGAAGAGCAGTCATCAGCAGCAGGCAGGCCACGAGAAGGCGCGTCGCAGGTCCGGTCACAGCCATGGGTCAGGATCCTCATCCGGCAAAAGGCGGCATGGTACCGCGCCCCTGCCGGTACGCGCCCCATGTCGGCGATCGCCAGCGGTGTGCGCCGCGCCCGGCGCACTGTGCGACTCAGCGCCGGTCGTTGAAATTCCAGCGGAATGCGAGGGTCGCGCGGGCCTCGTCATCGCCGTTGCCGGCAATGTCCAGGCCGAGGGCGAACAGCGGAGTGAACTTGTAGCGGAAGCCCGCCTTGAACATCGTGTCGCTTGCATCGAAGCCCTCCTCGCCGGGCAGGTCGAAGTTCACGTCCGTGTAGTCGAGGCCCGCGTTCCATTCGAGCCGCCCGGTGCCACCGCGCAGGCCCAGGTGCAGGCCATAGCCGTTGCCGCTGAAGGTGTCGAAATCCGTCTCGGTGCGCAGGCGCTGGAAGGACACGCCGGTGACCAGGTCCAGCCCGCGGCCCAGTGGATAGTTGAAGCCGAGGCCAAGCGCACCGCGACCGATGTCGAAGTGCTCGTCGTAGTACTTCAGGTCGTAGCGGTTGCCCGAGAGGTCGAGGAAACCAAAGACATTCGGCGCGAACTCCGCGCTCGCCGCCAGCGACAGTCCGCCGCCTTCGGCATCCAGGTCGCCGCCCTGGTCATCGACCGTGGAGCCGACGAGGCCGACCTCGATGAGGTTGTAGCTGAAGTTGTCGGCCATGGCCGGAGCGGCCAGTGCAGTGGCGGCCACTGCGGCCGCGATGACGGAATTCCTGCGCATGTGCACTCCATCTGCCTTGAGAAGTGCCCCGATGATCGCGACGGGGCCATGAACCCGTCCTGAATGGAAAAGGGGCGGCCCGTGCCGCCCCTTGCAGACCTGCGGTCAGCTGTTACGCGCTTAGCGGTAGCCGCCGAAGTCGTAACGCGCCACGAAGCGCAGCGTCGAACCCATGTCGTCGTCCGAGAAGTCCACGCCGGCGGCGAAGTTGTTGGTGAAGTACCAGCGACCGCCCACCTTCAGCGTGGTGTCCGAATCGAACACGTCCGAATACTCGAGACCGCCCGACAGTTCGAGCTTCTCGATCAGGCGTCCACGCACGCCCACGCCGACGCCGAAGCCCAGATCGTCATCGAAGTTGTCGATGTCGTAGCGCTTCAGCGAGGCCGTCGCGAACACGTCCAGCAGCTCGTTGATCGCGATGCGGTAGCCCGCGCCGACGCTCAGCATGCTGGCATCGGGACCGCCGTCGATCTCGACCGCGTCGATGCTGGCGAGGCCGAACACTTCCGGCGTGAAAGCCAGGGAACCTGCGACGCCGAAGCCGTCGTAGTCATCGCCCGAGATCAACGATCCTTCGAGCAGGTTGTAGCTGAAACCCTGGGCCGAGGCGGCCTGAGCGCCGAGGCCAAGGGCCGCGAAGGTGACGATTGCTACAAGTTTGCGCATGCTGGACTCCATACAGTTGGCACACCGATTATCGGTGCGCCGCGATCATAAGCGTTGTTGCGCCGGCCAACCAACTGTTGCGTTTACCCTACATCCTGTAGGAATAAGTTACCTCCCTTACGGGCAACCGCCTCAGCGCACCACCTGCATGCGCATCGTTTCATCCTGGGCCTCCTCGCAGCGCAGGGTGCGGAGGGTCGGACGGAAGTCCAGCCGGCGCGGCCGGCCGTCGTGAATCACCGCCGAGGTGAGCGCCACGCCGGTGTCCTCCAGATAGGCTTCGATGAAGGCCTGCAGGGCCGACAGGCGATCGAAGTTGCCGTGCTCCGCGTGCGCGACAAAACGCGCCTGCCAGTGACGTGCCCGCGGCTCGGCCACGCGCAGCTGTGACAGGCAGCGGTCCAGCAGCAGCAGGTCGGTCGACAGCGTGTTGTCGGTGAGGTCGGCGCAGGCGCCGCCGGGGCGACCGGCCTGCACGTGCACCAGCGCGCCGGCCTCGTGCACCTCGTCGCTGAGGCACAGCGCGAAGCTGCCCTGCAGCCTCGCCCGCAGCACGCGGTCATCGCGCACGACGAGGAAGGTGTCCACATCGACGGTGGCTTCGGTCGGGGTGTGTTCCTTCACGGGCGCGCTCGGGTCATGGATCCAGGCCAGGATGTTCGTTGCGGCAGGCAGTGTGGCAGTGGCCGGCAGCGGCGGACGCGGCCTGCGTCACAGTCGCGGCATGCTGGCCGCGCGGGCCGGCCGCGTCGCCGCGCCGAGGCTGGTCGCCACAGCCTTCGCTGCCGCGTTGATCGCGATCGCCAAAGCGCGGCGACGCCCCGCCCGGATCGTCATAATGCTGGCCGGTCGCCCCCGCACCGGCGCGCGACGGCACGACACAGGGCAGGAATGGACTGGCAGGCTATCAACAGGATGCTCGTCGGCGACTGGGGCGACGCGATGGTGCGGGTGATGAACGCGGCCGCAGCGGCACGGTCATAGGCAGGGATGGACACCACGATGACGCAATTGCTGACGGCCGGCGCATGGCTGGCGGCCGCACCGGCGGCGGCGCAGCGCATCGATCACCCGAAGGCACTGCGCGTGCAGGGTGAGCAGGTGACCGGCTTCCGGCTGCGGCGCGGCGATGCGCCAGAGAAGCATTATCCGGCTGCGGCGCGGGCGGCGGCCGTCGATGGCTTCGTCACCGTCGATGTGATGATCAACGAGACCGGCCAGGTGCTCGAGGCGCAGGTGCTCAGCGAGTCGCCGCGCGGCCAGGGCTTCGGCGTGGCCGCGCTCGATGTGGCGAAGACCTTCGAGTTCGAGAACCCGCTGAAGCGCTGGGCGGTGTTCACGATGACCATCGAATTCCTGCCCTGACGCATGTCGCCGCCAACCCCGGGCCGCTTCGGCTTTCGTCTGCGCACCTTCCTGGCCGCCACCACCGGCGCGGCGGTGCTGCTGCTGGCGCTGGTGCTCGTGCCGCAGGTGCTGGCGCGCGATGCCCGCCTGCAGGAACTGCGGCGGCATGTCGACCAGGTGGCGCGCCTGGCCGCCAGCCACATCGATGGCGACCTGCACCGCGAATTGCTCGACGGCGACGCCGATGCGGCCACGCTCAAGGCGGCGCGCGAGCCGCTGCTGCGCCTGCACGCCACCTGGCCCGAGGCGGTCTACGTGTACACGATGGCCGCGCGCGACGGCTACGCGGTGTTCGTGCTCGACACCGCGCAGGATGCGCCGTTCGCCGCGACGCGCGGCCTCAAGGCCTCCGCCTATCTCGAGCGCTACGAGCAGCGCGCGCAGTATCGCGACGACTGGCTGCTGCGCCTGGGCGCCGGGGAGACCTATGTGACGCCCGGCTTCCAGACCGATGACTACGGCACCTTCCTGAGCGGCCATGCGCCGATCTTCGATGACGCCGGCGCGGTCGCCGGATTCGTCGGCGTGGATTTCGCGCTGGGTCACTACCTGGCGCAGCAGGCGCACTTCCGCCGCATCGAGGTGGGCAGCGGCCTGGTCGCGCTGCTGCTGTCGGTGCTGCTGGGCCTGGTGTATGCGCGCCGCGATTTCGCGCAGCAGGCCGAGCTGCGGCATCACTACCGGGGCGCGATGCAGGATTCCCTCACCGGCTTGCCGAACCGCCGCGGCGCGCTGGCGGCGATCGACCACCGCTGGTTCGGCAATGGCGAGCACACGCAGGCCGCGCTGCTGGTCGACATCGACAACTTCAAGGCCATCAACGACTCGCATGGGCACCAGGCCGGTGACGAGGTGCTGCGCGCGCTGGCCACGGCGCTGAGCGGCAGCGTGCGGCCCGGCGACATCACCGCGCGCCTGGGCGGCGACGAGTTCCTGATCTTCGCGCGCAACTGCGACCGGGCCGGCGCCGAGCACATCGCCCAGCGGCTGATCGAGGCGGTGCGCGCGGTGAAGCGGCCGGTGCCGTTCACGGTGTCGGTGGGGTGCGGCATCAGCATCGGCACGCAGGACGGCTTCGACCAGCTGTACCGGCAGGCGGACGCGGCGCTCTATCGCGCCAAGAACGCCGGGCGCAACCGCTATGCGATGCCCGAGGTATGGACGCCGACGCCGGACGGCGTCGTGACGCCGGTCAGGTCCTGATCCGCACCAGCTGGTCGATGCGCCCGAATGGCGCGCGTCCGTCGGGCGTGCGCGCCTCCATGCACACGCGGTCACCGGACTGCAGGTAGCCGGTCACCGGCCTGCCGCCCTGGATCACCTCGATCGCGCGGCGTTCGGAGATGCAGCTGGAGCCGACCTCGGCCCAGGCCTCATTGGCCACCGTGCCCGAGCCGATGATCGTGCCGGCGGGCAGGTCGCGGCTCCAGGCCGCGTGCGCGATCAGCGCGTCGAAGCCGAAGGCCATCTCGCCGCCATTGGCGCGCCCGAAGGGTTGCCCGTTCCAGTGGATGTGCAGGTCCAGGTGCACGCGGCCGTCGCGCCACGCATCGCCCAGCGCGTCGGGGGTCACCGCGAACGGCGCCACCGAGCAGGCCGGCTTGGCGTGGATGAAGCCGAAGCCGGTCTTCATCTCCGGCACGGCCATCTCGCGCAATGACCAGTCGTTGACCTGCACGACCAGGCGCACGTACTGCAGCGCCTCGGCGGCCGGCGTGCCCATCGGCACCGCATCGACGATGACGGCGAACTCGCCCTCGAAATCGATCTGCTGCGCGGTGGGTGCGAACGGCACCGGTTCGAACGGACCGAGGAAGCGGTCGGACAGGCCCTGGTACATCAGCGGCCGCGCCGACTCGATGCGCTCGGTGCGGAACGCGATGCGCATCAGCTCCGCGTGCGTGCTGAACGCGGAGCCATCCAGCCACTGCCAGGTGCGTGGCAGCGGCGCGGCCAGCGTGAGCGGATCGATGGCCTCGCCTTCGCCCGCCTCGACGCGCGCCTGCAGCGCGCGCAGCACCGGCCCGGCACCGGACCAGCGCTCCAGCGCGGCGAGCAGGTTCGGGAAATCCGCGCCTGCGGGCAGTGCGCGGCTGCCGTCCGCGGAGACCACCAGCAGCTGTCCGTCGGGCGAGCCATCGCGGCGCGTGGCGAGTTTCATCGTGTCTCCCGGTCAGCGTTGACGCCGGCGCACGCGACGCTCAGCGCGCCAGGTCCGCGCCGTAACGCCCATCGATCAGGATGAACGCGATGCGGCAGTTGCGGTCCGAGCGGTTCGCCCAGCCATGGTTGGTACCGCGCTGGACCACGATGTCGCCGGCGCGCACCACGGTCTCGCCCACATCGAGGATCAGCGTCAGCTCGCCCTCGAGCACGATGCCGTAGTCGATGGTCTCGGTGCGATGCATGAAGGCATGGCGCGTGCCGGCGCCGGCATGCGAGGCGGCTTCCGCCGCGCCGACCTCGGCGAAATGCGCGCGGGCCTGCTCCGGCGTCAGCGTGCCGAGGCGCGCATCATCGGGTGGGATGTCGAGCACACGGATGCGCGTGCCCATCGGCGGCGGCGCCAGCTGGATGCCCTCCTCCGGCGGCTCGCCGCTGTCGCGGTCGATGGGCGCCGGCGCGCCGCGCGTGTTCCACACCTCGAAGAACAGCGGGCCGTGCTCCCCGCCGATGCGCTGCACGCGCGGCACGGGCCCATCCTGCTGGATGATGGCGCGACCCTGCGCGTCGTGGCCGGTGACCACGCGCCGGACCGGTGCTTCCTTCATGCCGTGTGTCCTCCGAGCACTTCCGCGAACCAGTCCGCGATGTAGTCGCGGGCATAGGACATGTTGTCGGCGCCGACATGCTCCACGCCGCCCTCGCGCGCGGTGAAGATCTTCAGCTCGCGGCGCGGGCTGTTGACCAGCTGGTCGTGCGTGCGGTGCGCCGCATCGAGCGGGATCTGCCGGTCCTGCTGCCCATGCGTGACCAGGAACGGCACGCGGATGCGATGCAGGTCGCCCTCGAGCGTCATCGGCGCCGCCTTGCGCAGGAAGTCATCCATGTCGCGCGCGCCAAAGGCCCAGTGCACATGCGCCCAGTAATGCGGCACGGGATTCTCGCCCTCGCGCTGCAGCCGGCGCTGCTGCACGGCGGCCCAGTCATGGTTCGCGCCCCACACGGCGCCAGCCGCGAAGCGCGGCTCGAAGGCCACCGCACGCGGCGCGAAGTGTCCGCCCAGCGAGATGCCGGTCATGCCGATGCGCGCCGGGTTCACGTCGGCGCGCTGCTGCAGCCAGTCGACCGCCTGCGAGGCCCAGTGCTCGCTGTGCGGATCCACCGGCAGCTGCTGCAGGCGCAGTGCCTCGCCGCTGCCGGGCTGGTCCACGCACAGCGTGGCGATGCCGCGACGGGCCAGCGCCGCGGGCAGGCGCGACCAGTAGAGCAGCTCCTTGCAGCTGTCGAGGCCGTTGCAATAGACCACCACCGGCGTGGGCGTGCCGTCGCTGCCGTCCGCGGGCACGAACAGCGCCGGCATCGTGCCGGTGTCGAGCGGGATCTCCACGCGCATGCGCCGCAGGCGCCCGAGACGCGTGGAGCGTTCGAAGGCCTCCAGCGCCTGCGCATAGGTGGCGGCGCGTCCCGGCGAGCCCTGCGCCTGCATGCGCTCGGCCACCAGCCGGTCGAGCGCCGCGCGCTCGAGCTTGGCCGAGGCGGAGAACCCGCGGCCGCGCGCCTCGTCCTCATCGGCCAGCGCGGTGAGCCGGTCGGCCATCGCCACCCACTGCGCCATGAACTGCGGCGTGCCGGCATCCGTACCCTTCGCGGCGGCCTCGCGCAGCGGCGCGCACATGTCGACGATCTCGCCGATCTGCGCGCCGCTCTCCAGCGCCATCGCCACCGACAGGTTCCACACATAGTTCGGGAAGTATTCGAACAGCGCCATGCGTCAGACTTCCGCGGGATTGAACAGGCGCGGATCGGGCGCCGGATGCGGCATCGTGTGCGGGCCGCCCACGGCGACGCCCCACTGGTCCATCACCCGCGGTCCGGGCGCATGCACGCGATCGACGTGCTTCTCGAAGTCGACCACCTCGAGGTCGGCGGTGTATTCCACCGCGAAGCCGGCCGGCGTCACGAAATAGCTGAAGGTGTTGTTGCCCGCGAGGTGGCGGCCCGGCCCCCAGCGCAGGTCGACGCCGAGCTGCTTCAGGCGGCTGATGCCGCTCATCATCGCATCGACGCCGGGCACGTCGTAGGCCACGTGGTTCAGGCACGCCGGACCCGGCAGGATGGCGACGCGGTGATGGGCCTCGTTGCAGCGCAGGAAGCACATGAAGTCACCCAGCCAGTCGCTGACGCGAAAGCCGAGCACGTCGGTGAAGAACTGCACCAGCTGCTGGCGCTGCGGCGAATGCAGCACCACGTGGCTGATGCGCTCGGGCACGCCCTCCCAGCGGTCCACGGCACGACGCGTCGCCGGGGCGACGTCGCTGGAGATCTCGAACGGCAGGCCGTCGGGACTGAAGAAGCGGAAGCCATAGCCGCCGCCGGGTGCCGTCAGCGCACGCGGCGCATGGATGACGCGGCCGCCGGCCTCGACGACGCGCGCGTGCAGCGCGTCCACATCGGCGCGCGATGCGGCCGCGAAGCCGATCACGTCCAGATGGTTCGCGTCGGAGCGGCGCAACCGCACCACCCACGGCTCGTCGTGGCCATGGGCACGGAACCACGCCATCTGCGCGTCGCCGGCCACCTCGGCCAGTCCCCAGGTCTGCGCATAGAAGTTGCGTTCCGCATCGAAGTCGGTGACGCCGTAGGCGACGTGGCGGATGTCGATCACCCTGCTCATGGGTCTCTCCTTCAGATCGGCTGCGCGGTGCGCGCGAACATTTCGGCGGTGGCGCGGGCGTTGTCCACCGGTGGGCCCTTGCCGAGCTGCCCCATGCAGATCGCGAGGCTGGCCTGCACCACATAGGCGCAGCGCTCGAAGCGGCGCGCCCGATAGGCGGTGAGCGCCGCTTCGACATCGGTGGCCCGGGCCAGCTCGTCGGCCAGCACGATGGCATCCTCGATGGCAAGGCCGGCGCCCTGCCCCAGGTGTGGGGTCGTGGCATGCACCGCATCGCCCAGCAGCACCACGCGCCCGGCATGCCAGGCTCCGGTGACCAGCGCACTCTCCAGTGGCCGGTACACCACCGCGGCATCGTCAGTGATCTGCTGCGACAACTCGCGGATCGCCGGCGCGCAGTTCGCCATGCGCTCGCGCATGCGGGCCGCAAGGCCCTCGCGCGCGAAGCGCGGATTGTCCGGCTCGGGCGTGGTCACATAGACATACATCAGCGCCGGCGCGATCGGCACCAGGCCCACGCCGGTGGGACCGTTGTAGACCTGCAGCGCGTCGAGCTCCGCCGGCCGTGGCAGGTTGTAGCGCCACACCGACTGTCCGGTGAACAGCGGCCGCTCGGCCTCGGGCAGCAGCGCGTCGCGGGTGGAGGAATGCAGCCCGTCGGCGCCAACCACCAGGTCGAAACTGGCCGAGCTGCCATCGGAGAAGCGCACGCGCACGCCATCGGCGTGCGGCTCCAGGGCCTGGCTGCCGAGGCCGGTGCGCACCGTGGCGCCGGCCTCCAGCGCCGCGTCCATCAGCACCTGGTGCAGCGTGCGCCGCGCGATGCCGAGGTTCGCCGGGCAGCCCTCGAGCAGGCGCGGCGATGGCACGCGGGCAACGCGGCGGCCGTCCGGCGTGAACACCTCCACCGCATCGAAGCCGACGCCGGCGCCCAGATAGCGGTCGAGCAGGCCCAGCGACGCCACCGCGCGCAGCACATTGCCCTGCTGGATGATGCCCACGCCATACACGGCGGTGACCGGATCGCGCTCGATCAGCGTCACGTCGAAGCCGCGCTGGCGCAGGGCGATCGCGGCCGTCAGGCCGCCGATGCCACCGCCGATGATCAGGATCGAAAGCTCTCGCACTGCACCCCCCTTCAAGGACGTCGGGCAGCATACGGAGGCACCCGCGCCGTGGGCAAAGCAATCCGGCTGATGGGGACGATCAGTGACGTCTATGTCAGGCGTGTGCTTCCTGCCGCAGCTGCGCGCACAGCCACGCAAGCCCGGCGTCATCGGCGCGCGCGCGGTGGAACTGGATCATCTCGCGCATCACCGGGAAGGGGAACGGCAGCGGCGCGAGCGCCAGCGGGAAATGCGCCAGCGCCTGTCGCGCGAGGCGTTCATGCAGCACCGCCAGCAGGCCCGTGCCACACAGCAGCCAGGGCACCAGCGTGAAGCTGCCGCAGGTGATGTCGAGGCGGCGCTTGCGCTCCATGCGCTCGAGCATGCGGTCGGCGAATGACGGCACGCGGTTGCTGCCCACGTGCACCGCGATGTGCCCCAGCCGGTAGAAATCCTCCTCGCTGATTGCGCCGCCGGCGAGCACCGGGTTGTCACGGGCGCCCAGCACGCACTGGGGCTCCTCGCACAGCAGTTCGGAGGGCTGGTCCGGGTCGATGAAATCCTCCGGCGTGATGGTGAGATCTGCCTGGCCGACCATCACCAGCTGCGCGGCCTCCTCGGACGGCAGCATCATCTCCAGACGCACGCCGGGCGCGGTCTGCGTGAGTCGCCGCGCCATGGGACCGATCACCGAGGCGGCAATGTAATCGGACGCCACGATGCGGAAGGTGCGCTGCGAGGTGGCGGGGTCGAAGCCGGCGGGACTGGCCAGCAACGCGTCGAGGTCGGCCAGCGCCCGCGTCACGGGCGCGGCCAGTGCCTCGGCCCGTGGCGTGGGATGCATCACCTTGCCATACGGCACCAGGATGTCGTCCTGGAAATAGTTGCGCAGCCGGTTGAGCGCCGCGCTCATGGCCGGCTGGCTGACGTTCAGGCGTCGCGCGGCCCGGGTGACATTGCGCTCCTCGAGCAGGACCTGCAGCGCGAGCAGCAGGTTGAGATCCAGTCCGTTGAAGCGCATGTCACCGGGTCATCCATCAGAACTGCACGCGTACTCCCGCCGTGAAGTACCGGCCGATCGTATCGTAAAGACCGACGTTCGTCTGACCGCCCACCAGTGCACTGGAGGGAATCAGCGGCGGGTCCTTGTCGAACACGTTCTGGATGTTCAGGTACAGCTGCGGACGGCCGCTGACTTCCAGCTGGTAGCGCGCGCCCAGATCGACGGTGGTGACACTGCCGATGTCCTCGTACTCCGGCGCGATGTCGCCCGGCACCCAGGTGTTGTTGCGCGGACCGCCGCTGATGTAACGCACGTTCGCGTTCAGGTCGAGCGGACCCATGCCGGCCGTCACCATCGCCGAGGCATTCCACTTCGGCGCGCCCACGCCGATGTCGCCGGCGCGGTCGCTGTAGTTGAACGACGTGAGCGTCGGCGTCGTGGTCGACTGCTCCAGCAGGCGCGAGCCGACGATGCGGAAGCTGGTGTCCGCGCCGAGGAGCTGCCGGCGGTAGCTGAAGTCCAGGTCGATGCCCTTGGCGCGCGACTCGCTGAGGTTCATCGTGCGCGAGCGGATGCCGGTGAAGGCGCCCGGCGGGCCCACGAGGTTGTTGCAGTACACCGCCTGGCCCTGCGCGCAGCGATCCACGGTCTCCTGCAGGCCCACCGAGGCGAGCACGTCGGCGATCTGGATGTCGAAGAAGTCCGCCGACATGCCGAAGCCCGGCAGCAGGCTCGACTGGTAGGTGAGGCCGAAGGTCCAGGTGTCGGCCTTCTCCGGCTGCAGGTCCGGGTTGCCCGACAGGATCACCGCCACCGGCCGCCGGCCGGTGCCGTTCACCGTGTCGTCGACGATGGTGTCGGGACCGGAGCTGTCACGCGTGTACAGGTCACCGATGCCGGGCGCACGGATGTCGCGCGAGCGCGTGCCACGCAGCAGCACCTCGTCGGTGACATTCCAGCTCAGGCCCACCTTCCAGGTCTCCACCGTGCCGCTCTGCGAGTAGTCGGTGATGCGGAACGCGGTGTTGAGGTCGAGCGAGCGCATCAGCGGCAGGTCGCGCGCCAGCGGCACCAGCGCCTCGACGAAGCCCTCGGTCACGTCATATTCGCCTTCGGTCGGCAGCACGTTGCTGGTGGACCAGTCGCCCACGCGTCCGGCGAAACCCGCCGGCATGCCGCGGATGCCCGCCTGGTCGGCCAGCGTGTTGGACCCGACATCGGACAGGATCTCGCCGTTCAGCTCGCGGTATTCCAGACCCGCGCCCACCGAGACCACACCGGCCCAGGTCGAGAACGTGTCGCCGCTGATGCTGGCGGCCGCCACCTTCTGGCGCATGATGTTGTAGTTCCAGGGCTGGGCGTCAGGCCGGATGTAGTTCAGCGCGGCCTGCGTCGCGGCGCCCTCGCCGAACGGATTCAGCGGCACGCAGTCGGCATAGGCCGGGTTGGCCAGCGCGCTGTTGCACACGATCGTGCCATCGGGAGCGCGCACCACGTCGAGTGCACGGTACAGGCGCGACAGCGAGATCTGGTTGATGTAGTCGAGGCGGAAGGCCGTGCGGCCCTGCTCGTAGTACGCATCCCAGTTCCAGTTGTTGCCGAGCCTGCCTTTCAGGCCGCCGACGATGTCCCAGGCGCGGTACTTCGACGACACGTCGATGTTGCCCCAGGACTTCGGCACGATGCCGAGTGCGAAGCCGGCACCGTCAAGCGGTGTCGGTCCGGCGGCCAGCGCGGTCAGCCGGTCCTGGATGCTGGCGGGAATGAACGGGTTGCCGCTGTAGATGTTCAAAGGCGTGCCGCTGTAGAAGTACGGCGGGGTCTGCGTGTAGTTGGCGTCGGCCATCGCGTAGGTGCCCTGCACGAAGGCCTCGAGCGTGTCCGTGAGGTCGTACGACGCATGCGTGAACAGCACCTTGTTGTCGGTGGGCGTGCTGAAGTTCGCTGTGTCGCCAACGTAATTGCCGTCGCCACCCACCTGCAGCGACGAGCCGCGCAGCGTGCCCGGGCGGAACGGCACGGGCTGTCCGCTCTCGTCGAACTGGATGCCGGCCAGGGGGCCGGTGACGATCGCGCCGCCGTAGGAGGCGATCGGCTGCGTCACGTTGCAGGCGATGGTCTGGCGCGGGTTCGACGGCGACTGGTTCCCGGCGTTCACGCCCGGGATGCCGATGGTCGCGCAGTACCGGTTCGCCCAGTCGCGCTTCTCCTTGTAGGCCTGCTCGCTGTGGCGCCAGTCGAACGAGCCGATCAGGTGCAGGCGGTCATTCAACAGCGGCATGCCACCGGCCAGCGCGACGCGGTACGAGCCGGCGTCATCGCGGGTGGAGATGCCGCCGTTCACGTCGGCGCGCAGGCCGGTGAACTTCGTGTCGAGCACGAAGTTGGTCACGCCGGCGACGGCGTCGGAACCGTAGGCCGCCGAGGCACCGCCGGTCACGACGTTGACGTTCTGGATCAGGCCCTGCGGCAGCAGGTTGATGTCGGTGTTGCCGGCGATGTTCGCGGGCACCAGGCGACGGCCGTCGAGCAGCACCAGGTTGCGGTTGCTGCCGAGATTGCGCAGGTTCAGGAAGCTGCCCGGACCCACGGTGGTGCGGCCACCCATGGTCTTCGGCGTGGTCGAGCCGGTCATGGCCGGCAGCGTCGAGAGCGCCTGGGCGATCGACTGCGGATTCACCTGCAGCAACTCGTCGGAGCTCAGCGCCGTCACCGGCGTCGGCGAGGTCATGCCCTCGCGGATCACGCGCGAACCGGTGACCACGACCTCTGACAGCACCAGGTCGTCATCGGCCATGTCGACGCTTTCTGCGGCGGTCGCACCGCCGGTGCCGATGGCCGCAGCCACGGCGAGCGCCACCACGTAGCGCGGAACTGCGCGGCGGTTGCCGCGAACGATGGACTTGTCACATCCGGACATGATTTCCCCCAACGGTTTCTGTGTGGACAGGACGCCATCGTGGCGGGCCATTGCCGCGCCACGATGCGTCCTTCGATCAGTTTGCGTAGTTCTCGGCGAAGGACGGATCGCAGTCGTAGGCGCGCACGTGATCGCCCTCGACGCGATTCCACGTGATGAACCGCGCGCCGCGGTTCTGCAGCATCACCGGATCCTCGAATTCCTGCGTCGAGAGCAGCTGCTTGCCATCCGGCGACAGCTTGAAGCGCTCGATCATGCGCACCTCGTCGCTGTGGTTGAGGCCATTGTTGGTGATGGTCGCTTCCTTCAGGTGCGTGGTCTCGACCACCAGCGTGTCGCCTTCCCAGCGGCCGATGGAATTGCCGGTCTTCGTGTGCGGGCCGTCGGGCGGCAGGTGGCCGCGACCGTCGGTGAAGATCACGCGCGCCATGTCGAAGTATTCCAGGCGGATCACCGTCATCTCGGTGCCCTGGAAGATCTCGATCGGGAACGGCCCCTGCATCGCATAGACGATCGAGGGAATGCGGCAGGTGTTGGCCACCGTCATGTCGTCCTCGATCTTCCACGCCTTGGCCGCGGCTTCGGCCACCGGCGTGAGCTTCAGGCCGCCGAATTCGCCGGGACCATATTCCGGCGCGCCGGTGTCCTTCAGCACTACGGTGTTGGCGCCGAGCTTGGCCTTCAGGGCCGGGTCCTCGGTCTGGGAGTTGGTCAGCATCCAGAATCCGGAAAGGTCAGGCCGCGCCGGCTGCGCGGCCTGCAGGCCGGCACTGGCCAGACCCAGCACGGCTGCCGCAGCCACCAGCCAGCGACCGTTGGCGGGTGTGCTCATTTGACCTCCGGCGTCTCGAACGGAATGCCGATCGGCGTGCCGTCTTCCTTCGTCACCTTGCGCATGCGCATGTAGGGCGCGCCATCGCGCGCGCGCCAGCCCTCGAGGACGATGCGGTCGCCCTTCTTCAGGCTGTCGCGCTTCCAGCCGCGGCGCTCGAGGATGGAGGGCGAGTTGGTCTCTGCCTTCCACTCGACCACCTTGCCGTCTTCGCCGGTGACGTCGACGCGGATCAGGCCATGCGGATTGCGGAAGCTGAATTCGGTGACGGTGCCCGTGACCGAGACGATGCCGGCCTCGTTGTCGAAGAAGACGGCGAAGGAGTGGTGCGCGAACGCACTCATGCTGGCCAATGCTGCAGCGCACATGACGCTCCAGCGGCCGGCGCGGATTTTCATTTGCATGGTGTCCTCACGGGGAGAGCCGATTGCATCAAGTCTATGGGTGCACTTCCGCAGCCACCAAGACTTCGTTCCGCCGCCGGTCAGACCTGACAGGTCTGGATCAGCGGCAGGCGAAGCTTTGCGCGCTGGCGGGGTCGCCCCCAGTGTAGCGCGCCACCTGCGGCAGCGGGCACAAGGGCCGGCTGACCCCGGGGAAGGCTGCGCCAGTGGCGAGCACACGGTCGGGAGCGCGGTCGTGCTCGACCCAGTCCTGGATCGCGGCCAGCATGTCGAAGCGGTCGGTGGCCTGGCCGCCCGCGCAGTGCAGCATGCCGGGGACCAGGAACAGGCGCGCCCAGTCCTGCGGGCCCTGGGCCGTGCGCGGCGTGAGCTGGTTGTACCAGTCGGTCAGCGCGCCGGTGGCCATCGCCTGGTCCGACAGCCCGTGGTAGACGATCATCTTGCCGCCGCGTGCGGCGAAGGTGCTGAGCAGCGTCGCGACCGCGTCGTTGATCGCGGCGGTCTCGTCGAGCTTCGCCATGTCGCGGTCGAAGTCGAACTGCAGCGGGTCGAAGGCCGGATCCGGCGGCGTCATCGCGAAGCTGCGCAGCGTGTCGCGACCCAGCGAGGCATTGGCCGGCGCGCCACCGGCCGAACCCAGGTGCATCCCGCGCCATGCCGGTTCGGCGATGCCCGTGTCCCAGGTGTAGGTGCCATAGAGCTTGTCGCCGCGCGAATTGCGCGCGCCGCCGAAGATCGTGCGCAGGCCATCCGCCTGCGTGGCAGTGAGGCACTGGCCCTCAGGCACGGCGCTGCTGCCGCACACCATCTGCCGGGGATCAAAAGTGCAGGCGCCGAAGTCATTGATCATGCCGTCGCGCAGGCCATCCAGCGCGTCGCATTGCTGCAGCACCGTGTCGGCGACCGCGCGCAGCTGCGCGTCGGTGAACGCCGCATGCAGCATCGGCTGCCCCTGCGCGTCGCGCGGCGCGATGCGCGTGACGGTCTGCAGGCTGAACACCTGGTTGGCGGCGATGCGCGTCAGGTTGAACGAGGGATTGCCCGCCACCACGCCATCGAATTCCAGTGGCAGGCGCTGCGCGGCGAGCATCGCCTCGCGGCCGCCGGTGGAACATCCCATGAAATAGGAATAGTCGGGCTTGCGCGCATAGAAGCGCTCGAGCAGCGACTTCGCCTCGCGCGTGGTGCGCTCCACCGCCTGGTAGGCGAAGTCGAGCCGCGCCTGCTGGTCGACGCCGAAGCGCACATCGATGTTGTTGCGGCCGCGGTGGCCGCCGTCGGTGGTGACCACCGCGAAACCGCGGGCCAGCGCGGAAGGGAAGCCGTTCACGTTGCCGAAGGCCGGACTCAGCACCCCGTTGAGGCCACCGCCGCCCTGGAACAGCAGGCGCTGGTTCCAGTTCCCGGGCAGGCGCACCTCGATGCCGGTGCCATAGCGCAGGTCCGGCTGGCCGGACGCGCGCGGCGACAGCGTCACGCGGAACAGGCAGTGCGCGGGGGTGGCGGCGGGGGGAGCGCCGGCACCGCCGGGACCCGCGGCGCCGCCGGGGCTCGCGGCGCCAGCACCCGCTCCCGCGGCGGATGCCGGCACCCATTCAGCGGTTTCCACCTGGTACTCGGGCGTCGAAAGACTGGCGAGGGCCGTGCAGCGCTGCACCCAGCCCGCTGCCGCCGGGGCCGCCGGCTGTGCCGCCGAGGACACGACCAGCGGGGTTGCGCCGACGATCAGCCACGCGGCCAGGCGCCGGCCGGCCGCCACGCCAGTCTTTCCCTTCATGGCAGCGACCGGCTGTCCACGATCCAGGTGCTGTCCTTGCAGACGCTGCAGCTGTCGCCGACGAAGTAGCCGCGGCCCGTGGCGCCGCGGTCACCTTTCAGCTGCCAGTTCAGCCATGCCACGGCCATCGGGCCGAAGGCGCCGCCGTTGTCCTGGTTGTACGTGCCGCCATGGCCCACGGGCGTGTGCACGCCGTAGAACACCGGGACCTTCGCCGGCAGCGTCTCGAAGTCGCGCTTGCCGTTGGGATAGGCGACGTCCGTGTCGTTGCCGGTGACGATGATCACCGAGCCGTGGATGCCCTCGTAGATCTTCGGGTCTGGCGCCGTGAGGCCGCTGTTCCAGATGCCCACCGTCGCCACGCGCGGGTCGGAGGAGGCGCCATAGGACATCAGCCCGCCGCAGGACATGCCCATCGCGGCGACGCGCTTCACGTCCACCTTGTCGCGGAAGCGGCTGCCGGCGCGGGTGGACTCGGCCTCGATCCAGTCGAGGCCCTTGATCAGGTCGGTGCCGTCGGCCCTCATGCCACCGGGGCCACCGGGGCCACCCGGGCCACCCGGGCCACCGCGTGGCGGACCGCCGGCCCCCGCACCCGGGCCACCGCGCGGCGGGCCACCAGCCCCTGCGCCGGGACCGCCGGGACCGCCCGGCGCCGCACCGGGCATTGCGCCGGGAGGACGGGGACCACCGGGCCCTGCGCCGGGGGCGCCAGGTGCACCGCCACCGGGACCAGGACCGGCCGCACCGCGCGGCGGGCCACCTGCTCCCGGCCCCGGGCCGTTCGGACCCCCCGCACCGGCGCCGGGCCTGCCCGGCGGGCCGTCGGCGATCACCACGTAGCCATGCGAGGCCACCTCGGACAGGAATTCGGGGAACATCAGGCCGTTCTTCGCGCAGCCGCCCTCGCCCCACACCAGCACCGGAAGCCGCGTGTCGCCGAGCTCCGCCGGCCGGTAGATGGTGTGCATCGGCAATCCCGGATCGTGCTCGACGATGACGGCATGCGGACCTGTCGGCGGGTTGCCGCGCTGCTCCACCGCGACCGTCGTCAGCTGCGTGATCGTCGGCGCTGCCGCCGGCGCCGGTGCCTGCTGCGCCAGCGCCGACAGCGCCGACCCTGCGAGCAGACCGGCCAGCAGCGCCTGCGCGCCGCGGGTTCCCAACATCGTGCCTTGCGTGCTCATCTGACCCCCTCGTGTTGTCCGCTTCCGTTCGATCTAGGGCGACATCTCCACCGTCACGCGACGGCTGCGCCAGTCGTCGACGCCATCGGCCTCGGCCTGCGCATCCACCCAGGTGACCTCGGTGGGCAGGTCGAGCCCCGCGCCGGCGAGCAGGCTGGCCACTTCCTCGGCGCGACGCTGCGAGACATTCGGTGACTCCTGCAGCAGCGCGCCATTGCTGAGGCGGTGCGCGCCGCGCGTGCCGGTGACCTTCAGGCGCGTGGCGCCGGTCTGGCGCGCGCGCTCGATCACCCCGACCAGATCGCCGGGGTGCCGGAAGGACACACCGCGGTCGAAATCGAAGTAGAGGTCGATGCGCTGCGGGCCCTTGGGCGGTGGTGGCGCCGCACGCGGTGCGCCGGGCGCCGCGTCGAAGGCCAGGCGGCCGCCGCTGGGACCAGGCGGCCGCGGATTGAAGTCGACGCGATAACGCTCATCCACCGGCAGCAGCTGGTTGCAGTTGGCATCGCGCTCCGGCATCACCGACAGGCGCACCGGCTCGAGCACCACGCCGCCGCAGATGGGCGCCTTGTCGCTGACCACGCCCTCGACCAGCACCTGGTGGCCCAGCATCGGCGGCTGCACGGTGGCGCTGACATCGCTCTGGATGGTCAGGTAATAGCGCTGCCCCTCGTAGTCGCTGAGCCAGCACGGCACCGAGGGCGTGTCCTGCACGATCGGGCAGCTCACGAAACTCAGGCGGCTGCCCGGCGGCGGCGCCGCCAGCAATGCCGCGCTGTGCAGCGCGAGCGCGGCCACGAGCCAGCGCGGGCGGCGCGGCAGGCTCACAGCACCCCCAGGAAGTTCACCAGGTCCTGCCGCTCGGTCTCGGTCAGGCGCATGTTGAAGCGGCGGTCGTAGAAGTCCACCAGCTCGCGCAGCGTGCCGGCCGAGCCGTTCGAGAAGTATGGCGCACGGGCGGCCAGCGCGCGGAACTGCTGGATCACGATGGCGCCCACGTCGTCGCACTTGCCGGAGATCAGCGCGCGGCCCGGATCCTGGGTGTAGATCGTGCGGCCGAGGAAGGGATGCGGCGGCAGGTCCGCGCGGCAGGTGATGCGGAACAGCGGCAGCTCGGGCTGCTCGGCGGCCCACGGGCTCTCCGGCGGTTCCAGCGCCCAGGGATGATTCGTGGTGCCCACGTCCATCCAGCCATTGGCGGTGTCCATGCCGGTCATGTGCATGCCGTGGCAGGTCGCGCAGGTGCGCTTGATCGGATTGCCGAGGCCCACCGTGTTGATGTGCATCGCGTCGCTGATCCAGAACGTGCGGAAGAAGAACACGTCATGGCCGCGCTGCACCGATGCGCGGAAGGCATTGCGCTGCTGCGCCTCCGGCGTGTCGCCCGGCGGCAGGTCGGCCCAGCGGTTCTCCATCGGGAACACGAAGCGCGTGGTGTTGTTGCCCAGCACGCCGTCGCTCCCCTTGGCCATCGCCTGCGGGCCGAGTCCGGACGGACCGTCCGGCTCGTTGAGCGCGCCCGCGCCATGCGAGAAGCTCTGCGCCGCATACAGCTGCAGCTCGAAATCCTGGATGTCCTGCACCTGCTTCGCGGTCAGCGGCTTGCCGACCTGCATGTGCGAGTGCGAGGCCGAATGCGCCTGGCCCTTCAGCGTGCTCACGCGCGCGTCGGCCATCATGTTCATGTTCAGCGGCTTGCCGGTCTCCGGATCGACCGCGGCGAGCATGCCGGTCTTGCCGATGAAGGGCGTGACGCCGAAGCGCGAGGACGCCACATAGCGCAGGTTCGCGGCCGCACGCGGCCGGCGATAGACGGACACCTCGGCGCGCTCGCCCTCGACGCCGTACACCGGATCGCGGTTGCAGCCGGTGGGATCGCGCACCACTTCGAGCGTGAACTCCGGCGTGATCGGCTTGCCGGCCGCATCGCGCGGCGGCCACGGCAATGCGATGCGGAACAGGCCGCGCTTGAGCAGCAGCGAGTGCGACGCGGCCTCGCCCTGCGGCAGGTTCGGGCAGTTCGCGCCGTCGACGGTGGCGAAGATCGGATCCTTGCCGGCGGTCTGCTCCCAGCGCTGCCGGATCGTCGAGACGGCCAGCGACATGCCATCGGAGGGCTGGTGACAGGACACGCAGGCGCGGCCGTTCACGCCCAGCGGCGCGAAGAACGGATGGTCGCGGGTGTCGATCTCGCCGGCGGTGTTGAGGATGCCGACGCGGCCGTGCTCGTTGGTGTATTCCACATAGGCGGGCAGCGGGTGCCCGTCGCCGGGATCCCACCAGGGATTGGCTGCGACGGCGAGGCCGCCCACGGGCAGCAACCAGGACCAGCGCAGGACGGATCGGATCAGGGATTTGTTCATGGCGTACTCAGCTTACGGGCGACGAGCCATTCGTGCATGCGATCAATCCAGCCATCCACCGGAAGGCCGCGTGGCGTGAGGCCGAAACCGCCGCTGACCTGGTCGTAGACATGGATTTCGGCGGATTTGCCGGCGCTGCGCCACGCGTCGAACAGCGCCAGGCAGCCGCTGGTGACGTTGAAATGCGTCGCGCCGACGGCGATGAACAGCGGGGGCGCGTGCTCCGGCACGTGCACGTCCATCAGCGATGGTCCGTAAAGCGAAACCAGGAAGTCCGGTGACGCATCGGTGCGCGGCGCCAGCGCGGTGCCGACCGCCACCCCGCCGCCGGCGGAGAAGCCCATGATGCCGATGCGCGCCGGATCGATGCGCCAGGCTTCCGCCCGCGCCCGCACCAGCCGCAATGCGGCCTGTGCGTCGGCAATCGCGAAGCGCAGCACTTCGGAAAGGGCCGCGTCATCGGGTGCGGGATTCGCATTGGCATTGCGGATCTCGATCTCGCGTCGCGGCGACGGCGGCGTCGCACCTGCACCTGGACCTGCACCGCGCGGCGCACCGGCGGGCGCCGGCGCCTGCTGCAGCGTGCGGTACTTCA
>CAZWDR010000002.1:5488-18344 GCA_964632365.1 uncultured Steroidobacteraceae bacterium | reverse complement strand
GCACCGCGCGGCGCACCGGCGGGCGCCGGCGCCTGCTGCAGCGTGCGGTACTTCAGCACGAAGGCCGCGATGCCGCGCGCGTTGAGCCACTGCGCGACCTTCACGCCCTCGTTGTCCATCCCCAGCACGCGCAGTGCGCCGCCGGGCGCGATGACCACGGCCGCGCCGGTGGCCCGCGAGGCCTCCGGCAGATACACGCTGAGCGTGGGATCGCTGACATTGCTGACGATGCGATCGCCGGAGGCACCGGTGGTGACGGTCTCGGGGATGTTCCACTGCTCGGAGCCGGGCGCCTTGCCGGGCCACAGCTTCAGCACGGTGCCGGCTGCCGGGACCTCCGGCGCCGCGGCGCCGGCCGAAGTCGCCCACAGCGCCAGCGCCAGCACCGCTGCGAGGTGCCGCGCGCTCATCGCGTCTCTCCGCTGCCGGCCGCGCCGGCCTCGTCGAAGAATGCGAACACGCGCGGCCACACCATCGGCACCATGCTGCCGTGGTTGCCGTCCACTTCGAGGTACTCGAACCTGAAGCCGCCGTCCTTGCGCATGAACTCCACCAGCCGGCGACTGCCTTCCAGCGACGGCGTCGCGCCGGTGCCCTCGGTGATCAGGATGGGCAGCTTGCGGATGCGGTCGAACGAATAGCGGCTGGCATCGATGAACGGCCCGGACATCGGCGCGATCGCGCGCCACTTCTCCGGATAGCGCTCGGCCAGATGCCAGGCGCCGCCGCTGCCCATGGAATGTCCCGCGAGGAAGGTGCGGCTGCGGTCCGCGCCATATTCCTCGGTGACGCGCTCGAGCACGGTGATCACATCCAGCTCGCTCAGCGCCAGCTCGCGCCGGCGCTGCGGCGTCACCGCGGCGCGCTGCGCGGCCGCGGCCGCATCCTCGCCGAACACCGCCGGCAGGCGCAGCGGACTGCCGAAGGCGCCCATCGGCGTGAAGCCCAGCGGCGACACGACGATGTAGCCATGCTGCTCGGCGAGCTTGCGCACCTGGCCATCGGCCATGTCGAGGTACGTGCGCTCGTCCGCGCCCGCGCCATGCAGGAACAGCAGGATGGGCAGCGCGGCGCGGCCATCCCAGCGCGTCGGCACATAGATGCGATAGGGAATCTCCTGGCCGGTGGGCGTGAACACGTAGCGGCGCTGCTGGTCGCCAGTGGGCGGCCTTGCGGTCGCATCCTGCGCGAACGCGGTCGACGTCATGCACGCGGCCAGCGCCAGCAGCAGCACCTGCGTGAAAGTCCTGATGCGCATCATGTCGCCCTCCTGGAAAGGCCATGCGGAACGAGGGGCCGGCCGATCGTGGCCCGACGGCGGGCGGCTGGCAATGCGTACCGTTGCGGCGACGCCTTCATGCGGCGCACCGCGCATCGAGGAAGCTGCGCACCGCCGTGCGCGCCGCCTGCGGATCCCACGCGCGCGCGTCGACCACGTCGGCCTCCAGCGGCAGCACCGCGACGCCCGCGGCCTCCAGCGCGCGCTCGATGAAGCGGCGCCCACTGGCCGAGGGCTTCATGCTGGCTGGCCGCAGCACCACCGCGGCATCGATGCGATGCTGCCGCGCCTGTTCGACCATCCATTCAGCCGCCCACGGCGGATGATGCAGGTAGTCGTTGAAGCTGGCGGTGCGGCTGGCGAGCGCGGCCATCGGATCCTCCAGCCCGTAGCGGATGTAGCCATCCGGGCCGAAGGCCAGGTACATCGACCACACGAACACCGCGCCATGCGTGTCCTCGAAGGCGGCGTAGAAGTCCGTGTCGTGCCACAGGCCGGCGCCCACCCACATCAGGCGCACGCGTTCGCCGGGACAGGCCGCCTCGCCGCGCGCCACGCGTTCTGCCACCTCGTCGCGGAAGCGCGCGGCGTGCGCCAGCGCCCAGTCGCTGCCGCGCACCCACTGCGTGGCCATCACATTGGAGATCTGCTCACTCATGCGTACCGGCGTGCGCGGTGCCTGCGCGATCAGCGCGCGCGCCTCGTCGAAGATCTCTTCCTGCCGGTTCACGCGCTCGAGCCGCTCGCGCAGCGCGGCCAGATCCAGCTTCCTGCCACTGATGGCCTCGAGCCGCGCGACCAGTGCCTGCAGGGAGTCCTGCACGAACTGCAGGCGCGGCGGTTCCACCAGCTCGCGCCAGCGATGCCGGCCCAGCTCCCACCAGCGCCGCGGCAGCGCGGTGGCACCGGGATGATCGATCTCGAACAGCTCCGTGCCGAAAGTGTCGGCCCACAATGCGAACACGCGGTGGATGCAATCGCAGGACAGCCGCGCGCACAGCAGCCGCGGCTTCGGCAGGCCGCCCCACGGCAACGCGCAGCGATCCGCATGGCGCGTGCCGGCAAGGCCCAGGCTGCAGTAGCGGCACAGGCCCTTCGGCAGACCCTCTTCGTCCATTGCGTCGAGGACGGCGGGCGCCATGCGTTTTGCCGCGATCAGTGCCGACCACCACTGGTTGCTCACCGCCGGAATGTCGAGCAGGTCGAACAGCTCGAAGGGCACGTCCGCCTGGATCAGCGCATAGGGCTGCTGCTCGTCGAACACGCGGCGGCGCAGCGTGGCGAACCATTCCTTCTGGAAGGCGCCGGCCCCGGCGGTGCAGGTGAGCTGCTTCTCAGCCATGCAGCGTGTGCCTCGCATCACCGAGCGCGGCGAGCATGGCCTGCACCGGCTGCAGGGCGGCATCATCCAGTGGTGCGGCCGGGTCGGCACTGACCACCGCATGCGGCAGGCCGGCGCGGGCCATCGATTCGCACATGCGCGGATAATCCCAGCCGAAGGTCGCATCATCGGGCGGCAGTGACAGCACCACTGCATCGACATCGCCCAGCGCCGCCTCGAAGCGCCGCATCGCCACCTGCACCGGCGTGCGCGCATTGCCGGGTGTGGCGCGATAGCGCATCGCCAGCGCCAGCAGTGGATCCGGCGCCGGCAGCACATCCTCGCGCACGGCATCGGTGCCGAAGGGCGTGATCTCATCGGTGACCAGCGCGCCGCGCGCCTCGATTGCGGCATGCAGCGCTGGTGTGTCCACGGGCGCGCCGGCGAGCAGCACGCGCGCGCCCCGCAGCGGCGCGCGCGGACCGAAGTGTCCGAGCGCGGCGTTCGCCAGCGTCGCGAAGCGGTCGGCGGGCATGTTCCAGAAAGCCCCGATCAGCCGCATCGCATCGACACCGCTCAGCCGCGGCGCGCGCGCGCGCAGGGCCAGCAGGCGTCGTCCGGCCGCGCGCGCGAGGTTCGCGCGCCGCAGTCCCAGCGCCAGTTGCGCCGCGGAAACCTCGCGCCCGCCGGATGCGGCCAACCCGGCATACAGCGCGTGCAGCTGGTCGCGGTCGTGCGCGGCCACTGCCGTCCCCCCGGACTGCAGCAGGTCGACCAGCCGCAGTTCCGGATACGGGCCGCCGATGCCCTGCCGCATGAACTCGCGCAGGTAGAGATAGGCCTTGTAGTCCGGATCGGAAGTGCGCGGGATCACCAGCGCCACGATGTTCGCGAGGCGGCCCGCGAGCGCGGCCTCGATGAGCTGGCGCAGCCGCGCGGGGAACACGCCGGGCTCCAGATGCGCGTCGGCCAGCGGCGTCGGCGTGGCGCTGCCATGCGCCAGCACGGTGCGCAGTCCGGCCGCATGGATGATCTCCACCGGCACCGCCGGCCAGGAGACCACCACGGTGCGGTGGTCGCGCGCTGCGTCCGAGCCGACCAGCCGGAACGCTTCTGCGGACGCCGCGGGCAGCCTGGCAATGGCGGCGTCGTGCACGGGCGTCTCCTAGATGTTGCCCGCGGTGCGCAGCCGCTGCAGCTGCGCGGCGTCGTAGCCGAGCCACTCGCCGTACACCAGTTCGTTGTCCTGGCCCAGCGCCGGCGCGGGGCGTGTGGCGCGCGCATCCATCGCATCGAGCGTGAAGGGCAGGCCCGGGCCGATCACATCGGCCACATTGCCGTAGCGCGGATGCGTGATGGGCACCGTCTCGCCGCGCGCCATCACGCGCGGATCACGCACCGCCTCGGCCGGCGATCGCACCGGCGCCGCCGGCACGCCGTGACGCTCGAACAGTGGCACCAGCTCGGCCGCGGGCCGCGTGCGCGTGAAGCGTTCGAGCAGCGTGTTCATCGCGTCCATGTGGACCACGCGCGCGGCGCGCGTCGCGAAGCGCGGATCCTGCTCCAGCTCCGGCTGGCCCATCGCGGCGAATACGCCGCGCGCGAAGGCCTCGGTGGGCGCGCACAGCGCGATGAATCCATCCGCGGCCTCGTACACGCCGAACGGCGTCAGCCGCGGCACCATGCGGCCGGTGCGCTGGGGCATGCCGCAGGCCTCCAGCACGTCGAAGGGCTCCGCGGCCACCAGCGAAGTCAGCGCGCCCAGCATCGAGACATCCACGTGCTGGCCCACGCCGCTGGCATCGCGCTGGCGCAATGCCGCGAGCACGGCGGTCACGGCGAACACCGGCGCGAGCAGGTCGGCGAACGGCACGCCCACGCGCACCGGCGGCTCATCGGGCGTGCCGGAGGTCAGCATCAGTCCGCTCAACGCCTGGATGATGCTGTCCATGGCCTTGCCGGTGCCGGGCCCCTGCTGCGCGCCGAAGCCGGAGATCGAGCAGTAGATGATGCGCGGGTTCTGCGCGCGGCCGAATGCATAGCCGATGCCCAGCCGGTCGAGCGCGCCGGCGCTGAAGTTCTCCACCACCACGTCGGCCTGGCGCACGAAGTCGGCAAACACCTCGCGCGAGCCCGGGCGCTTCAGGTCCAGCGTCACGGCGTGCTTGCCGCGCAGGCGGTTCAGCGCCGACACCGAGACATCGTCGGCGGAACCGCGCCGCAATGCGACGCCGTGCGCGCCGATGAACGGCGGATTATCGCGGCAGGGGTCGGGCGAGGCCGGGTTCTCGATCTTGATGACGCGCGCGCCCAGGCCCGCCAGCAGGTAGGTGGCGAACGGGCCGGCCAGCGCCAGGGTCAGGTCGAGCACCGTGATGCCGGCCAGCGGCGCGGCCTGCGCGATGGATTTGCTTGTGGTGTCCATCCTGGTGCCGCCGGAGTCTAGGCAGCGCCTCAGGGACCGGCCAAGACTTGTGCCTCGCGGCCGTCAGACCTCTGACGTCTGGGCTTCGAGCGTCGCCTCGCGCGCCAGCGCCACGAATTCGCGCACCAGGCGCGACGGGTTGCCCTGCTTCCACGCCACGACGATGCCGACCGTCGGCACCGGGCTGTGGTCCAGCGGCTTGTAGGTGACCCCCTGCGGCAGCAGCGTGCGCACCGACTCCGGCAGCAGCGCGAAACCCATGCCCTCCTGCACCATCTGCAGATGACCGAGCACGTTGTCGGCGCTCGACACCGCATGCAGGCGGATGCGCGCCTGCCGGTACAGCTCCGCCGCCGCGTCGTACAGCGGCGGCGAGCCGGCGCGCTGCAGGGTGATGCAGGGCAGGTCATCGAGCGCGCGCACCGGGATGCGCTTGCGCCGCGCCAGCGGATGATGCATCGGCAGCACGATCACCAGCGGCTCGCGCAGCAGCTCGCACACCTCGAGGCCGCTGTCTTCCACCGGACCGCGCATGAACGCCGCATCGAGCGCGCCCGAGAGCAGGCCCGCCACCGAATCGAGCGCGTACTTGCTGTGCAGGATCAGCCGCAGGTCGGGCAGGCGCGCCGCCAGCAGCGGCCGCAGCGTTGGCAGGATGCGCACATCCGCCGACGGGAAGGTGCCCACCGACAGCTCGCCGGCCTCGCCTTCCGCGGCCTTGCGCGCGAGCCGGCGCGCATGCTCGACGCGGCCGAGGATGTCGCGCGCCTGCTGCAGGAAGATGCGCCCCGCATTGGTCAGCGCGACGTGGCGGTTGCTGCGGTCGAGCAGCTGCACCTCCACCTCGCGCTCGAGCTGCCGGATCTGCTGGCTCAGCGACGGCTGCGCGGTATGCAGCCGCGCCGCGGCGCGCGTGAAGTTGAGCTCCTCCGCCACCGCGACGAAATATTTCAGGTGCCGCAGCTCCACGCCGGTCGCCGTGTTATTTGCGGGCGTGCCGCGAGAAGAAGTCGAAGATCTCCTTCTGGCTGGTGGTGATCACCGGGCCATGCGTCACGCCGGGCTGTTCGATGTAGACATGCTCGGCGCCGATCTCCTTCAGCGTGTCGGCCCACAGGCGCGTGTTCGCTGGCGCCACCACTTCATCCGCATCGCCGGTGATCAGCAGCACCGGCACGCCGGCCTCCTTGATGCGGCCCAGGATCTGCGCGCGGTCGTTGTTCATCATGAACGAGGCCGGCGCCACCGGCGCGATCGCGGCCCAGAGGTTCGCGTGCTTCGCGCCCAGGAACAGCGTGCCGGCGCCACCCATGGAATGACCGGTGAGATAGATGCGCTTCGGGTCGATGTTGAATTCCTTGCGCGCCATGTCGAGCACGTTCATGACGTCCTGCTCGCTCCACTTCTCGATCTGCGCGTTGGTCGGGCCGTCGCCCGAAGCCGGCGCGCCGGGAGGCGGTGCGCCGCCGGGTGGCCGTGGCATCGCGCCGGGAGGCGGTGCGGGAGGCGCCCCGCGCGCGGCCGGTGGTGCGCCCGGCGCCGGTGCGGCACCGGGTGCAGCAGCGGCACCCGGGCCTGCGCCCGGAGCGGCACCGGGAGCGGCACCGCGTGGGCCGGGACCGGCACCAGGACCAGGTCCGGGACCACGCGCGCCAGGACCGGCGCCAGGACCAGGTCCAGGACCCCGCGCGCCAGGACCACGTCCGGGCCCCATCGAGATCACCGGCGAGCCGAACCAGCCGGTGGTGCTGTAGCCCATCGGCGCCACCAGCACATAGCCGCCGGCCTCGGCCAGATCGACCGCGGTGCTGTTGCACATGATGGTCGGCTGCGCGCCCATGCCGTGCAGCGACACCACCAGTGGCGCCGGCTTGTCAGGCGTCACCTTCGACGATGCGAACACGCAGTAGGGCATGTCCTGCCCCGCGTCGGCGAAGTGATAGCTGCGCACCTGCGCGCGCGGGTCGGCGGCGAAGCCACCGCCGCCGCGGGTTGGCGCTGCCGGTGCCGCACCGGGCGCCGCGGCGGGCGCCGCAGCAGGTGCCGGCGCCTGCTGCGCCATCGCCATCGTGCCGGCCAGTGCCAGCGCCACCGTCATCACGCCCATGCCGGCCTTCGACGGCCGCGCGCGTTGCTGCATCGTCATGTGACACCCCTTCTGTTGTTTCGTGTGTTGTCTGGATCGGACCGGCAGCAGACGCCTACAGCGTCTTCGCCACCCTGAAGCCCAGGTAGTTGCGGCCCCGCACCGTCGCCTGGTACGGCGCACCGCGCCGCGCCGAGCGCTGCATGTAGGGATTGCTCATGAACGTGCCGCTGCGGAAGACGCGCACCATGCAGTCGCCATCGGTGTTCGCACGTCCATCGACTGGCGCCTTCGACAGGTCGTTCTGGAAGCAGTCCTGGGTCCACTCGAAGATGTTGCCGTGCATGTCATGCAGGCCCCAGGCATTGGCCGGGAACGAGCCCACCGGGGAGGTCTCATCCACCCAGGTGTCGCGACCTTCGGCCAGACCGCCGAGCTCACCCTTGGTGCGCTTGCCGAAGTTGCCGTAGTCGTAGTTGATCTCGTCGCCCCACGGAAAGGTCGTCGTGGTGCCGGCGCGCGCGGCGTATTCCCACTCCGCTTCGCTGGGCAGGTGATACGCATCGTCGCTGCCGCTCTTCCAGTTGAGCCAGCCAACGAATTTCTGCGCGTCATGCCAGCTCATGCCCACCGCCGGCCGCGTGCCACGGCCGAAATCGCGGTATTCACGGTTCGTCGTGCCATCCGGATTCTGCTTCAGCGCCAGTTCGATCGCCGCGTCCTCGCACCAGCGATCGCGCGCGCAGGCCTCCCACTGGTCCCAGGTGACTGGCGTCACCGACATCGCGAACGGGCGCGCGAAGGTGATCTTCCGCTGCGCCTCGTTGTCGCGGCGGTCGGCTTCCTGCGGCGGGGATCCCATCAGGAAACTGCCTGCCGGCAGCACGACCAGCTCCGGACAGTTGCGGCATTCCTTGATGCGCTCGCCGACCTTGGGTGTCTTGCCGCGGCCGGCGGCCAGGGCCGGCGCCGCAAGCACCATGCATGCGATCGCGAGCAATGCGTTGCGCAGCCGGGCGGTGTGTGTCGAGTGACTCATTGGTTACCCCCTATGTCTTTCTGTGCTGGTCAGTTCCACAGGATGCATCGACAATGCGGCGATGAACAAAAAGCCCGCGCGCCGAGTTGCCCATGGTGTCCGTGTCATCGAGCAGGCCATCAGCCCGCGTGGTTCTCCGGTCATCGGCCTGTATCTGTTCATGGCCTATGGGCAGCTGGCGCGCTCCATCCGTCGCGGCACGCGCTTCGCCGACATCCGGCCGCTGGCCATCGGCGTGCCGGCGCTGCTTTCTGCGCATCCGGGCCTGAGCCAGTCGGAACTCGCCGACCTGATGGGCGTCGAGCGCATGACCGCCGGCAAGCAGGTGAGCGCCTGCATCCGCGCCGGACTGGTGACCCGGCACCGCTCGCGGGATGACAGCCGCAAGTACGTGCTGAACGTCACCGCGAAGGCGAAGAAGAACCTGCGGCACATCGCGCAGCGCATCCCCGAGCACGAGGACGCCCTGTTCGGCCGGCTCAGCGCGCGCGAACGCGCCACACTGCATCGCATCCTGTTCAAGCTCATCGATTCCGGTCAATGAATGGATTGTAATCACATTTACAACTACGTCTGCCCGGTGAGGATACCGGCCGCGGCGGGGGGAACTATGGAACAAATGCGCACGCGTCGCCGGCAACGCATCGCCCTGGCATTCATTGCCGGGGCATTGGCCATCTCGCTCCAGATCCAGGCCCAGACACGGGCCGCTGTTCCGCCACTGGGCACCATTCCCGAACCGGCCACGCAGCCGCGCCTCGAGTTCGCGTTCGAAGCCCGCGTGACGCTCGCGCCTGCCGTGGTGCTCGGCGAGACCGGGGTCGGCCACCGGCAATACATTCCCATCACCGGCGGCGCCGTCGCCGGTCCGCGCTTCAACGGCGAGGTCGTTCCCGGTGGCTGGGACTACCAGTTGCGATCGGGCGGCGGGTGCAACAGCCTCACTGCGGACTACTTCTGGCGCGCGGAAGATGGCACCGTCATCCACATCCTGAACGAGGGGCTGATGTGCCCCGGCGCGGCGCAGGGCGAACGCAACTGGCTGCGGCCGCGCTTCGAGGCGCCGAAGGGACCGCACGAATGGCTGACCCGCGCCACGTTCGTGGCCTCGCTGGAGCTGGAGCCGTCTGCCACTGCGCCGGCCGCCGGCGAAGCACCGGCACTCGGGGCGATCCGCATCAAGTTCTATCTGGTGAAGTAGGCGGGTGATTGTGATGCGGCCGCGGTCCATACTCAGGCCATGCGCATCGGTGTTGCCGCCCTGCTGATGATCGCGACGCTGACTGCCAGCGCGCAGGCCAGCGCGCAGACCAGGGCGCCGGTGATGGTCGCGAGCCAGCCCGCCGAGGTCGTGGCCGCGCGCGTGCTCGACCTGCTGAACCAGGCGCGTTCGCAGGGACGACGCTGCGGCAGCGAGACCTTCCCGCCCACTGCGCCACTGGCCGCAGCAGCGCCGCTCGAGGCGGCGGCACAGGCGCATGCGCGCGACATGGCCCGGCAGGACTATTTTGCGCACCGTTCAAAGGATGGACGCCAGCCGCGCGACCGCATCCGCGCCGCCGGCTACGCGGCGCGGCTCAGCGGCGAGAACATCGCATTCGGGCCGGAATCTGCCGAGGAGGTGGCCAGCGGCTGGCTGGCCAGTCCCGGCCACTGCGCCAACATCATGGATGCCCGCTTCCGCCACACCGGCCTCGGCGTGGCGAGCGGCCGCAAGGCCGGGCACATCTACTGGGTGCAGACCTTCGGCGCACCCGGCGGCGGCTGAAGCGGCACGCGACGCATCCGGCCGCGCGCGCGCACGCGCTCAGGCCAGTCGACGCGCCGGCACCGGTTCGCGCTGCACCAGCCAGCGGGTCACGTCTTCGTGCCGCATGCCGCGCGCATAGAAATAGCCCTGGCCGTAATCGCAGCCGAGCTCGCCGAGGATGTCGTGCTGCGCCTGGTTCTCGATGCCCTCGGCCACCACCTGCAGGTCCAGGGCATGCGCCAGCTGGATGGTGGAGGAGACGATGGCCCGGCTGCCCTTGTCGAAAGGCAGGTTCTCGACGAACGAGCGGTCGATCTTCAATCGGTCCACCTGCAGGCGCTGCAGGTAGCCCAGCGATGAATAGCCCGTGCCGAAGTCGTCGATGGACAGCGCCACGCCGAGCTTGCGCAGCTGCGTGAGGATCGCGAAGGCGCGCTGCGGATCACTCATCAGCGCGCTCTCGGTGATCTCCAGCTCCAGCGCGCGCGGCGGCAGGCCCACCGCCTCGAGCAGCTCCGCCACATCGTCAACGAGCTGCGAGCTCTGCAGGTGCCGCGCCGACAGGTTGATCGCCACATCGATGGGCCAGCCGTGCGCGCGCCATGCGGCGCAGTCACGCAGGCCGGTTTCCAGCGTCCAGCGCGTCAGCGGCGTGATGATCTCGGTGGCCTCGGCCAGCGGAATGAATTCACCGGGCGACACCTCGCCCAGTTCCGGACTGCGCCAGCGCGACAGCGCCTCGACGCCGCGCGTGGCACCGGTCGCCAGGTGCACCTTCGGCTGGTACACCAGATACAGCTCCTCCTGCCGCACGGCGGTGCGCAGCAACGTGAGCATCTCCAGTCGCCGCGGGCTGTTCGGCTCGCCGGAAGGATCATAGGTCTCGAGCACCGTGCGGCGGTTCTTCGCGGCATACAGCGCGAAGTCGGCCTTCTGCAGCAGCGCCTCCCCGTCGGTGGCGTGCTCCGGCCACAGTGCGAGACCACCGCTCACGCCCAGCGACACCGGCACGCCGCGCACCGGCACCGGCTCGCTGGCGCTGGCGAGGAATGCGCGGCACACCCACTGCAGCTCGCTGTCATCCACCGCGTCGCTGCGCTGGAGAACCAGCGCGAACTCGTCGCCGCCGAGTCGCGCCACGAAGGCGCCCGCGGGCAGCAGGCTCGCGAAGCGGCCCGCGATCTCCTTCAGCACCAGATCGCCGATGCTGTGGCCCAGGCTGTCATTGACCTCCTTGAAGCCGTCGAGGTCCATCAGCAGCAGTGCGCCGCGCTTTTTCGGACCCTCCTCCGGGAACGCCGCAGCCAGCCGCTCGGACAGCGCCAGCCGGTTCGGCAGCCTGGTCAATGCGTCATGCGTGGCGTGGTAGCGCAGTTCGCGCTCACGGTTCTTCTGCATCGTGATGTCGCGCATGCGCACGCTGACGATGTGTTCGCCTTCGACATGGATGCCCGCGGCGGAGACCTCGAGCACCAGCGGCTCGTGGCCGGCGCGCCGCAGCGGTACTTCGCGCGGCAGCGCCGATGCCGCCCCGGTCAGCAGCGCGTCGTCGAGGTCCGGCACGTGCTGCCGCAGCGGCTGGCCGGCAAGTGCGTGCTCGCGTGAGCCGAACAGCTTCACCGCCGTGGGATTGGCCGTGAGGATGCGGCCCTGGTCATCGAGCGTCAGGATCGCCTCGGTGGACTGCGTCACCACCTCGCGCAGCAGCGCGTTCTGCCGGCGATAGTGCACCCAGTAATGCACCGCGCGCAGGCTCTCGCCGTGCAGACGCGAGATCAGTGTGGCGGTGCAGGCCGCGAGGCAGGCGACGACGCCTGGCATCGGCATCCACCACAGGTCGAGCGTGGCGTGCAGCACTGCCGACATCGCGAGCATGACCGTGCAGCCGCCGAGCGCGAACAGCGTGAGCATGCTCCAGCGCAGGCGGTGGCCGAACCAGGCCGCGGCGATCGCGATCAGCACCACGACGAAGCCGGCGATCGCGGGGGACACCGCGCGCAGCGCGCTGCTGCGCACCGTCTCATACGAGAGCATCTGCACCAGCACGCCGGGCAGCGAGCCGTGCACCGGCACGGCGACCAGATCGCCCAGCTCCATGGCAGTGGCGCCGAGGAACACCGTGCGCCCGCGCAGCGCCTGCGCCGAGGCCGGATCGTTCAGCAGCGTGGCGAATGAAAGGGTCGGAAAGGACTCCGGCGAGATGCGGTAGTCGATCAGCCTTGCGACACCGCGGCGGTCCGGGTTCAGCACATTGGCCAGTGCGGGCGTGGATTCGCTGGTGCCGTCTGGCGTCAGATCCGCCAGCTGACGGACCGGACCATCCCTGGCGGGTGCCAGGTTCACGGAACCCAGCCTTGCGTGCTCACGCAGCGCCGGGAACGGTTCGAACAGCATCTGGCTGCGGGCCGTGACGCTGGTCGGCTGCCAGAACACCGGCAGGAAGACGCGGCCGTCGGCGTTGCGCACGGCCTCGACGAGTGCGGCATCCGCCTGCGGCGTGGAGTCGGCGCTGAAGTCGATGTCGATGACGATGCGCGCCGCGCCGGCCCGGGCCAGCGTATCGATCACATGCGCGTGGCGGGTGCGCGGCCAGGGCCAGGAACCCAGCTCCTTGAGGCTCGCGGCATCGATCTCGACCAGTGCCGCATCGGTGTCCGCCGCGTACTGCAGCACGCGGGTCTGCGCGTCGAGCAGGTGCTTGTCCAGCGGCGTCAGCCAGTCGCTGGCCATCGCGGCAAGACCCGCAAGCGCGGCGGCCGCGACGATCGCGAGGATCGTACGCGGCCGGTCGGCCGGCTCGGCCGGCGCGGCGTTCATCGTGGCAGGTCGAAGGTGGAAACGGTGGCGTCAGCGCCAGCGGCCGCGACCACGTCCGGGATTGTCCTTGTCATGGCCGTCCTTGTCGTTGCCGTGGCCCTTGTTGCCGTCGTCATGCTCATGGTCATGGTCATGGTCA
>CAZWDR010000002.1:0-5388 GCA_964632365.1 uncultured Steroidobacteraceae bacterium | reverse complement strand
GGGCCCGGCGGCGGCGCCTCGCCACCAACCGGCGGCGGTGCGCGACGGTCGCCCACCGCGGCCATCAGCACGGCCATGTCCGCCTGGACACGCTCCACGTTCGTCGCATCGACGGTGAGCGCGGCATCCGGCCCGCTGGCCAGGTTGCCTGCCGCACCGGCCGCCGATGCCGTCACCGCCGGTGCGAACACCGATGCGGCCTGCACTTCGATGCGCGCGCCATCGGCGCTGCGCGTGGCGCTTTCGTTCGGGCGCAGCAGCACGGCTTCCTCGCTGCCCGGCGCGGACACCTCGAGCGAACCCTCGAGCAGCGAGACCAGGGTCTCGCCGTCCTGCGCGGCGACGCTGAACACCGTGCCCTTCACCACCGAGACCAGGTGACGCGTCTCGACGATGAACTCGCGATCCTTGCGATCCACCGAGTAGATCGTGGTGCCCTGCTGCTGGCGGATCTTCTGCGTCGCGCCGCGCTCTGCCGGAACATCCGGCAGGATCACCACCGAGTTCGGTCCGACGTTCAGATCGGATCCGAGCTGGCGCAGCGTGACGCGGCCATCCGCGCCGGTGCGCACCTCGACCGGTGCGGCAAGTCTCGTCTCGAGACGCGCACCCATCAGCTGGCCGCGTGAACGCAGCTGCACGTCGCCCTTCATCTGGATGACCTGCACATCCGACGCAATGGCCATCGACGACAGCAGCATCACGCACAGCGCTGTGACATAACGCGCAAGGCCGTGAGTTCGCATACGAAAGCCTTCTTGTGAATCCGGTAGAGGATCGAGAGGCTACGTCGCTACATGCCGACATGGCGTGAACCACGTCACAGGGGTGCATCCAGCAACTGATGCACACTCCATTCACCTGCCGCCGGCACGTGTGCCTGCAACCCGAACACGACATATCGATGCATCCATGAGACATATCGCCACAACCTTGTTTTTTCTCGCGAGCACCAGCGCCGTTTGTGCGCAGGGAATTCCGCCACCGCTGAATGCGCCGTACATCACCGGCAGCCATTACAGCGCGCGTGACCTGCTGCCCGTGTACATCGACGACGTCGGTGAGCCGGTGACGCCGGATCGACTCGAAGCCATCACGCGACGCGTGGAAGACCTGTATCGACGCGACGGCTTCATCGCGCCACTGGTGATCACGCAGAAGGCCGACAGCGCGACGCCGCACCTGCATGTGTTCGAGGCGCGGCTCGCCGCGGTGAATGTGCGGGGCGATGCGGGTCCTTATGCGGCGCTGCTCGATGCCACTGCGGCACGCCTGCAGCAGCAGGGCGTGCTGCACCAGGCGCAGACACGCGATGCCATCGCGCGCCTGTCGGATCTGCCGGGCCTGACGGTGCGTTCCTCCATCGACGCGCATCCCGGCGATGCGAACGCGTTCGCGATGACGCTGGACGTCCGTTACCAGCGCATGACCGGCGCGGTGGCGGCGACCAACCGCATTTCCGACGAGATCGGCAACGGACTGCTGTCGGCCCGCATCGCGTTGAACAGCGTGCTGGGCACCGGCGAGCGCCTGGCGTTCACGGCCGCGAGTTCCGCATCGTTCGGCGTCTATACCTATGTGGGCGCGCGCGCGGAGCGCCGCTTTGGTCCCATCGACCTTGGTGTGTTCGCATCGCAGGCCGATGCGGGCACCGAGGTGGATTCGAATTTCCTGTCTCGCCGTGCAGGCGTCGAGGCCAGCGTCGCCGTGCTGCGCTGGCAATCGCTGACGCTGCGGCCGCTGCTCGGACTCTCGCTGCGCAATGCGCGGGATGAGGATGACGCGGGGGATGCGTGGAGCATCACGCGCACGCGCACGGCGCTGGCCGGCGTCGAGATGCAGGATCAGCGGCAGACCCGCAGCACCTGGCTGCGTGCCACCGCCGAGCGCGGCCTGGACAACTGGGATGCACGCACCTTCGTGCGCAGCGGCCTGGCGTCCGAAGTGGAATTCACCAAGGCCACGCTGGAGGTGTCCCACGTGCAGGTGCTGGCGCCGCGCTGGCAGCTGCGCGGTGCGCTTGAAGGACAGTGGACGGCCGACGATCTGCCCTCCGGTGAACGCTTCACCTACGGCGGCGCGCAGATCGGCCGCGCGTTCGACCCGGGCGCGATGATCGCGGACCGTGGCGTGGCGGGCAGTCTGCAGCTGGAGCGCACCTACCGCTGGAACCTGGCCTGGCTGGAATCCGGCCGCCTCTATCTGCAGGGCGATTACGGCATCGGCGAGGAGGTCGTGGCCTCAGGCGGCGTCGAGCGCGGCGCCACGCTTGGCGCCGGTGCGGCGCTGCGGGCCGGCGGACTGAGCACCACCGTCGAGCTTGGCTATGCGGCAAGGCGTCTGTCGGATGCGGACCGGCGCGTGCGCGCCTTCGTCACCACGCAGTACGCGTTCTGATCACGGCGCCGCCGCATGGCGGCGCCGGCCATCATCAGATGTCGAGGTTCGCCACGGCCAGCGCGTTCTTCTCGATGAACTCGCGCCGCGGCTCCACCTGGTCGCCCATCAGCGTGTTGAAGATCTCGTCGGCCGCGATGGCATCCTCGATGCGCACCTGCAGCAGCCGGCGCGTATCCGGATTGATCGTGGTCTCCCACAGCTGCTCGGGGTTCATCTCGCCCAGGCCCTTGTAGCGCTGCATGCTCTGGCCCTTGCGCGCCTGATCGAACAGCCAGTTGATGGCCTCCTTGAACGAGCCGACATCGCGGCGCTGCGTGCCGCTGACCACATGGGCGCCCTCGCCGATCATGCCCTGCAGCGTGCGGCCCAGCTCCGCGATCTGCGCGTATTCGGCGGAGGCGAAGAACTCCGGCGGCAGCGCCTTCTCGTGCAGCGTGCCATGCTCGGTGCGGCGCACCAGGATGCGCGCCGGACGCGCCTCCTCGCCTTCAGCGCCGTCGAACCCGGCCTGCACTTCGATCTCGTAGCGCCGCGCCGAGTCGTTCAGCGCGTTCAGCGCGCGTGACAGGCCGTCGGCCCAGTCACGCAGCCGGTCCATGCTGGTGAAGTCGGCGGAGGTCAGCACCGGCTGATAGGTCATCTGCTCCAGCAGCCGCGCGTCATAGCGGCGGCTCCAGCGCTTGATGATGGCCTGCACGTCCATGTATTGCCGCGCCAGCGTCTCGAGGCTGGTGCCGGCCAGCGGCGGCGCGCCATCGTTCACATACAGCGCGGCATCCTCGATGGCGTTGTTCAGCAGCAGGCGGTTGAGCTCGGCATCGTCTTTCACGTAGATCTCGTGCTTGCCGCGCTTCACCTTGTAGAGCGGCGGCTGCGCGATGTAGATGTGCCCGCGCTCGATCAGCAGCGGGATCTGCCGGTAGAAGAACGTCAGCAGCAGCGTGCGGATGTGCGAGCCGTCCACGTCGGCGTCCGTGTTGTGGCAGCAGATGCCGCCCATGCCGGCGATGAAGTTCTCGTCTCCCTCTACCGAGAAGTCATACACCTGGCCATTGCTCGGCGCGACCGGCTCGATGGCGGTCACGGGCAACGCCATCAAGTCGCCTTCGAGCAGCTCGAAGCGGCGGTTCAGCTCGTTGGTCCGGCCGCCCTGCAGACGCTCGCGAAGCTGCGTGGCACCGTGGTGGTCCGCCCAGACCGGTGCCAGCTCCTGCAGGTCGGGGGCCGCACACACCGACACCGTCCAGTGCGGATGCCGGGTCTGGCAGGCCGCACCGCGGATCTGCCGCACCACGTTGTCCGGCTGATGCTCGGTGAGAGAGGCGACGACGCCGTGGGCGGACAGCAGGTACATCAGGCCGCTGGCGAGGTCGCGCGAGCTGGTGCCAAAGGCCAGACGCTGGCTGACCACCGTGCCATCGCCGAGCAGGTAACCGCGCAGGAACGCCAGCCGCAGGTCTGGTGCCACATTGAACACCAGATCGGGAATGCGCTTGCTGGTGGACTCGGCGCCCGCAAAGCCGAAGCACGCCTGCCACGCCAGCGACGCTGCGCGATGGACCAGGCGGAGCTCCGCGCAACGGCCCGGTTGGCGATAGATCTGCGGCGCTATGCCGAACACCCGCTCGAGGCGGGCTGCCATCTCATCGGCAAACCGTTCGTTGCCGCGTCCGATCGCGAACCGGATGCCATTGCGGTCGGAGCACGATCCCTCTGCAAGATAGAAGCCCAGCAGCGTCAGCAGATCGTGATCGACGCGCAGCCTGGGCGCAACGGCGAGGTGGCCGTAATGCTGCGGCGTAAGCCTGAAGTCATCGCGCCGTGCGAAGAACGCCAGATCCTCGCCGCGCAGATCAGAGAGCCGGAACGAGTCCCGCACCGAGTTGGCGCCGGATCCCCGGTACTGCGCGTTCCACGCGCGTTGCAACCGGCTGTCGCCCACCGCCACCTTGTCGACATAGGCGTCTGCGTTGGCGCCCACCGCTCCCAGCCACGCACGGAAATGCGTCAGCGTCGGGCGCTGCGCGCCCTTCTCCCAGGCGTAGAACGTGCACGGCTGACGAATGCCGATCTGTGCGCAGAGCGCCCGGTTGCTGATGCCTGCCGAACGGCGCATGGACGCCAGCTCATTGCGGACCGGAGCGGGAATCTCCACGCGCGCCTCGACGAGTTGCGGATTGGAGGCGTGACTGTCCTGGACGCGCTGCTTGAGGAAATCCTCCACTGCCGGGCCGCGCAGCCAGATCTGGCTTGCCGCCCTTGCATCGGCATGCAGCACCTGAAGAAGGTCGATCTGCGCCGGCGCGGTGACAGGCAGGTGCAGATGCTTCGGGGCCACCATGCGGTCGCCGATTTTCAGTTCCGACCCTTTCTTGAGCCGGATCGCGCCATGCTCGTGCACGAACACGCTGTGACTGGAGGTCACGCGGACCGAACGGCCATAGGCCGTGCGGACATTGAACAACTGGTCCTGCAGCGGGTGGCGGATCACCGCCTTGATCGGACGGAAGCGGACGCGGCGATTGTCGACGCCGAAGCACAGCACTTCGCCCAGGTCGCCGCCGGCGATCTTGTCCTCGCCCCGCGCGTGCTGGACGCGGTCGGCCGGCGCCCGGTCGATGGCAGCATCGATGAACTCCCCGATGCGAACCATGCGCGTCACGCCATCGCCCCGCCGGACGAACACATGGTCATCACCGTCGACGCTCATGATGATGATGCGGTGATAGCGCAGCTTGTCGATGTTGAAATCATCGCGGCCGATGCCGCAGCCCAGCGCGGTGATCAGCGTGCCGACCTCCTGCGAGGAGATCATCTTGTCGAAGCGCGCGCGCTCCACGTTCAGGATCTTGCCCTTCAGCGGCAGGATCGCCTGCGTGCGGCGGTCGCGCCCCTGCTTCGCCGAGCCACCGGCCGAGTCGCCCTCGACGATGAAGATCTCTGACAGCGCGGGATCTTTCTCCTGGCAATCGGCGAGCTTGCCGGGCA
>CAZWDR010000001.1:51831-69236 GCA_964632365.1 uncultured Steroidobacteraceae bacterium | reverse complement strand
TATCGGGAGAACGTTGAATCGCATGGCCTGTGGCGATGGCTGGGCGCCCAGGCTCCCGACCTCGTGCTGATTGCTGACCAGGCGGATGCAGGCCTCGCCGCGGCACTGTCCACACAGGCCGTCGCTGGCGTGGGCCGGATTCCCGCGCGTGCATGGGGCCGGACAGAAGCCTTGCCACCTGCGGCGTCGATCACGCGCTCTGATGCCGCCCGCGAACTGCAGCGCCGCAGCGCCCGCTCCCCGCGTGAACTCGCGACGCAGCTGGCGCAGGTCTACGGCCAGGACTTCGACCAGCCCTGGTACATCGGCGCCATCGCGCTGGTCGCACGCATCCGCCTGGGCGAGATCGACGCCGTGCGCCGTCTCGTCGAGCCATGGGTGGACGGATCGCGCAACAGCCTGGAACGCCCGAATGCACTGGTGATGTCGGGCCACATCGTGTTCACCGAACTGGCGCGGCGCACGGGTGATCCGCGTTATGCGGCCCTGGTCCGCAAGGTGGCCGACATGGGGTTCGACGCGCAGGGTCGCATGCTCGAGGCCATGCCGCTGCACGATGGTTACAGCGATTCGGTCTTCATGGGCACCGCGATCCTGGCGCAGGCCGGCGCGTTGAGCGGGGAGTCGCGGTATTTCCAGATGGCCGACCGCCACCTGCGCTTCATGCAGGGGCTGGACCTGCGACCGGATGGACTGTACCGCCACCGGCCCGAGGCGGATGTCGCCTGGGGTCGTGGCAACGGCTTTGCGGCGCTGGGCCTCGCGCTCACGCTCGACGAACTGCCGAAGGACGGCGCGGCGCACCGCCATGCGCTGCACAGCTATCGCCAGCTGATGGCCGCCCTGCTGCCACTGCAGAACCGCGACGGGCTCTGGCGCAATGTCGTCAATCACCCGGGCGCGTTCCCGGAGTACTCCGGCACCGCGATGATCGGCTTCGCGCTGCAACGGGGCCTCGCGAGAGGCTGGGTCACCGGCCACGAATACCAGCGCGCGGTCGATGCGGCATGGGCGGCCGTGAAGGCACGCACCGGTGCGGATGGCATGCTCATCGATGTCTGCGAGTCCACGGCGCGCCTGACCACCCTCCAGGAGTACCTGCAACGGACGGCAATCCTTGGCCAGGATGCGCGCGGTGGCGCGATGGCGCTGCTGTTCGCCACCGAACGCATGCAGTGAGCCGGGCGCTCAGCGCGGTGCGGAACCGGCGAGCGGCTTGCTGCTGGCCAGCACCAGGTGCGGCTTCTTCTTGCCGGTTTTAGCGGCGGCGTGGAACGGACAGCGCCACGCATCATCCACCGCGCGTCCGGAGTACTGCCGCGCCTCCGAAGTCGCCCCGTGGTCCGCCACCATCGGGTTCACCGAACCCTGCAGCAGCCGGTCGCGTTCACGGATGCGGTCGCGCACCGCGTGATAGCGCCCGCGGCTGCGCAGTTCCTGGAACTGCGCGTGCGAATTGAAGACCAGGGCCACCATGCCGAGCCGGCGCGCCTTGCGCGAGGCCTTCGGATGCATGCCGATCACATACCACGCACGCCCACCAATGGAGAACGAGAACTGCGCATCGGCCGGGTCGGAGCTGACGCTGTCGTCCCACGCGTGCAGTGGCGCGTCGAGGTCATGCATGCGCTGCAGCTGCAGCCACAGCGCCCGCTCGAACTGCGCTTCATTGGCAAAACCGTCCTCCGGGAACAGCGCCACGAACGACCAGAACCCCTCCCGGATCGCGGCGAGGCTGCGGTACAGGTCATCACACAGCGCGCGCGCCGATCGGGGCGAGCCGAGCCTTCCGGTATAGGTGCCGAACTCCACGGCGTCGTGCGCCAGCACGGATTTGGCCATCACGCAGGGATGCGACTCCTCGCGGATGAAATCGCTGAACTGCGCCACATTCGATCTGCGGGGTGCGGTCTGCATGGTCCAAGCATGGCCCTTGGGCGCCGGCGCCAACGTAGGACGCGGCTGGGGCCGCAGGCAGGATGTGGGCGTCGTCCGACTCCCGACACTTGCGAGGGCCGATGTCCTACGCCGGGGTCCCGCGCGGCTGCTAGCCTTGCGCGCCATGCTGAACACACCCGCCACCCGCCGCATCGCGCCGCAGTCCGGCGCCGGATTCACCTTGAAAAAGGGCCAGGTGCTGCGCGTGACCGACCCGATGGGGGAGCAGGTCTCGGACCTGTTCGCCTTCGCGGCCGGTGATGCCCGCTGCTATCTGTCATCTGGCCGCTCGCTGGACTACGCCGGCAAACTGTACCTGACGACCGGCGACCTGCTTTATTCCAACGACAGCCAGCCGATGTTCACCATCGTCGCCGACACGGTGGGCCGCCACGACTTCACGCTGACACCCTGCAGCCAGCGCATGTTCGAGCTGCTCTATCGCCACCAGGGGCATCATCCCAGCTGCCATGAGAACCTGTGCCTGGGGCTGGCGCAGTTCGGCATCGAGCCGCACCAGATCCACACCACGTTCAACATCTTCATGAATGTGTGGTTCGATGCCGGCGGCAAGATGACCGTGGATGTGCCCACATCGAAGGCCGGCGATCACATCGCCCTGCGGGCTGAGATGGACCTGTGGTGCGGACTGACGGCCTGCTCGGCCGAGGGCTCGAACAACGGCTCGTTCAAGCCCATCGACTATGTGATCAGCGACTGAGGCGGACCGCCTAGAGATCGATGTCGATGCTGACCGGACAGTGGTCGGAACCCAGCACATCAGCGTGGATGCGCGCCTGCCTCACACGGTCGCGGATGCGCTGCGACACCAGCACATAGTCGATTCTCCATCCGATGTTGCGGGCGCGGGCATTGGCGAAGTGCGACCACCAGGAGTAGTGCCCGTTGCCCTGGGTGAACAGCCGGAACGTATCGACGAAGCCCGCATCGACGAAATTCTGGAATCCCTGCCGTTCCTCGTCGGTGAAGCCCTTCTTGCCGCGGTTGGGCTTCGGGTTGGCGAGATCCAGTTCGGTGTGCGCCACGTTCAGGTCCCCGCAGAAGATCACCGGCTTCACCGCGTCCAGCTCCTTCACGTAGGCCAGGAAGGCCGGATCCCAGTGCTGGTGGCGCAGGTTCAGGCGTGACAGGTCCTCCTTCGCATTGGGTGTGTACACCGTCACGGCGAAGTAATCCGGGAACTCGGCGGTGACCACGCGGCCCTCGTTCCAGGAGTCACGCTTGAGTTCGTCGGCAAATGCGAACTGCTCCGCGAAGCGGTCGGGAAAGCCACAGGTGACCGCCAGCGGCTCGATGCGGGTGAAGATCGCGGTGCCGGAATAGCCCTTCTTCTCGGCCGAGTTCCAGTATTCGCGGTAATCGGGCAGGTCGATCTCGGCCTGGCCCTTCTCGGCCTTGGTCTCCTGCAGGCAGAGGATGTCCGGCTGATGTTCGGCCATGAACTGCTGGAAGGTTCCTTTCCTGACCACGGCACGGATGCCGTTCACGTTCCAAGAATAAAATCGCATGCGCGCGAGTATAGCGGCCGGCTCCCGGGCGGCCCCACGGCGCCGGGCGGCAGCGAACCTGCGCACCTTCACACACCCTTGTAATGTGCTGGACAACCCTGCATCGCTAGTTGAGAATCACTCTCATCTGCAGTCCCAGGCTTTCCCCATGGTCCTGAACATTGCGCGCGGCTTCATTGCCGCAGCGATCACCTGCCTGAGCATTCCCGCGCACGCAGCGCAGGCCCCCGCGCCGCAGGCCGTTGCCGCGCACTATGCGGACCTGGCGCAGGCCAAGTACGAGGATGCGCTCGCCGGCGCGCGCGCGCTGGCCGTTGCGGTCGATGCGCTGGTGGCGAAGCCCACACCCGCGAGCCTCTCGGCGGCACGCCAGGCGTGGGTGGACGCGCGCGTCCCCTACATGCAGACGGAGGCCTTGCGCTTCGGCAATCCGATCGTGGATGACTGGGAAGGCCGCGTGAATGCGTGGCCGCTGGATGAGGGGCTGATCGATTACGTGGATGCCTCGTATGGCAGCGATTCGGATGCCAATGCATGGTTCACCGCCAATGTCGTTGCCAATCCGCGCCTGTTCATCGGCGGACGCGAGATCGACGCCAGCCGCATCACGCCGGCGCTGCTGTCGGAATCGCTGCATGAGATCGGTGGCATCGAGGCCAATGTGGGCCGCGGCTACCACGCGATCGAATTCCTGCTCTGGGGCCAGGATCTCAACGGCACCGGGGCCGGAGCCGGCAACCGCCCCGCCACCGACTTCGATCGGGCGAACTGCACGGGTGGAAACTGCCAGCGCCGCGTGGACTACCTGCAATCGGCGATGCGCCTGCTGGTGGACGACCTGCAGGAGATGGCCGGCAACTGGCAGGCCGATGGTGCCGCACGGCGCCAGCTGCTGGCCGGCGGCGCCAATGGCGCGCTGTCATCGATGCTCACCGGCATCGGATCCCTTTCCTATGGCGAGCTCGCCGGCGAGCGCATGAAGCTCGGGCTGATCCTGCACGACCCGGAAGAAGAGCACGACTGCTTCTCTGACAACACGCACCAGTCGCACTACTACAACCAGCTGGGCATGCGGAACGTGTACCTCGGCCGCTATGAACGCAGCGGCGGCGCCACGCTGCAGGGCCCGTCACTGTCCGATCTCGTGCGCGCGCGCGATCCGGCGCTGGATGCCGAGATGCGCGGGCGCCTGGACGCGACACTGGCGGCGATGGACCGCATTCGCCAACGCGCCGCCGCGGGCGAGGCCTACGACCAGCTGATCGGCGCCGGCAACACCGAAGGCAACGCGCTGGTGCAGGCGGCCATCGACGCGCTGATTGCGCAAACGCGCAGCATCGAGCGCGTCGTGCAGGCACTGGGACTGGGCCGCATCGACATCGAAGGCTCCGACAGCCTCGATGACCCGGATGCCGTCTTCCAGTAAATCCCGTTTCGCGCTGCTGCTGTCTGTCCTGGCCGCCGGCGCCGGCTGTGCCACCGGCCAGCACGACGCGGCCGCCGACGCGGCCGTGGCGCAGGCACCGGCGCTCGCGCCCGCGATGCGCGATGACCTCAGCGCCGCGGACCTGGACCGCGTGCGCGCAATCACCGCGTTGCCGGCGCGCTTTGACGCGCCCGAATCCTTCGAGGCGCTCAGCGCCGGCGCCACCACCGTGCGCACCAAGCTGCTGAACCGCGACATCTTCTCCCAGCCTTCGGCGAACCTGGACTTCGAGGGCCGGCAGCGCTTCCAGATCGGCAACGGCCTGTTCCGCAAGGACTGGGTGCCCGCGCCGTCCTCGACGCTGGCCTCCGATGGCCTCGGGCCGCTGTTCAATGCCCGCTCGTGCCAGGGATGTCACCTGAAGGATGCCGGCGGCGTCGTGCCCGATGCCGGCGAGGAGCCGGTGTCGCTGTTCCTGCGGCTGTCGGTGCCGCCGACCACCGCGGCGCAGAAGCGCGAACTGGACCACCGCCTGTCGGTGCTGCCCGAGCCGACCTACGGCCACCAGCTGCAGACCTTCGCGGTCACCGGCATGCCGGCCGAGGCGCGACTGGGCATCGACTGGGAGGAGATCGAGGTGCCGCTGAATGGCGGCGAGGTGGCGCACCTGCGCAAGCCCACCTACCGCATCACCGATCCCGGATACGGACCGATGCGCGAGGATGTGATGTTCTCGCCGCGCATCGCGCCGCAGATGATCGGCATGGGCCTGCTCGAGGCCATCCACGAGGCGGACATCCTGGCCAATGCAAACCGCAGGGGCGATCCCGATGGCGTCACCGGCAAGGCGCGCCTGGTGCGTGATCCGGTGGATGACCGCCTGCTGCTGGGCCGCTTCGGCTGGAAGGCGGGCCAGCCAGGCGTGAAGCAGCAGACCGCACGCGCGTTCCTGGATGACATGGGGCTCTCCACGCCACTGCTGCCGATGCACTGGGGCGAATGCACCACGCGCCAGGCGCCCTGCCTCGACCTGCCGCATGGCGCGCAACCGCATCTGGGCGATGCCGAGGTGCCGGGCGAGCTGCTGGATTTCGTCTCGTTCTATGCCGCGAACCTTGCGGTGCCGGCCCGCCGCGACCTCGAGGATCCGCGGGTGCTCGCCGGCAAGCAGCTGTTCCACGCGGCGCGGTGCACGGCCTGCCATGTGCCGAAGTTCGTCACGCGGCGCGATGCGGAGCAGCCGGAGCACCAGTTCCAGCTGATCTGGCCCTACACCGACCTGCTGCTGCATGACATGGGCGAGGGCCTGGCCGACCACCGGCCCGAGGGCAATGCCACCGGCCGCGAGTGGCGCACGCCACCGCTGTGGGGCATGGGGCTGGTGCGCACGGTGAACGAGCGCGGCAGCTTCCTGCACGACGGCCGCGCGCGCACGGCGCTCGAGGCCATCCTCTGGCATGACGGCGAGGCCCGCGCGGCTCGCGATCGCGTCGTGCAGATGACGCCGGCGCAACGCGCCGACCTGCTGCGCTTCCTGGATTCCCTGTGAGGATCGGCACGGACCGGGGCCCGCTGCGGGCGCTGCGATGGATGCTTCCCGCGCTGCTGCTGGGCGCCTGCGCGACCACCGGCACCGCGCCGCCGGCCGCGCCGCTGGATGCGCTGGGCGCGCGCGTGCTTACCGGATACATCCAGCCGCATACCCGCGCACTGCTTGCGGGGACGGAACAGCTGCGGGATTCCACCCTGGCCTTGTGCAATCGCCCGGCCGATGCCGAGGCACGTGCACGCGTGGAGGCCCGCTTCGCGGCGGTCGTGGCCGCCTGGGCCGGCGTCGAATTCCTCCGCTTCGGCCCGCTGGTCGAGCACAACCGGCTCGAGCAGTTCTTTTTCTGGCCCGACCCGCGCGGCGTGATGCAGCGGCAGCTGCGCGCCGTGCTCGCCGCCGCCGATCCGGCTTTGCTGAGCCCTGCCGGCCTGCAGGCGCAGAGCGTGGCCGTGGCCGGACTGCCGGCGCTGGAATATCTGCTGTACGCCGATGACGCCACGCGCGTGATCGGCGCCGGCGATGCCGCCGGTCGCTACCGGTGCGCCCATGCCGCGGCCATCGCGGCCAACCTTGCGCGGCTGGCCGGCGAGATCGATGCGGAGTGGCGCGGCAATGGCGCCTTCGCCACGGAATTCGCGCGGCCCGGCCCCGGCAACCACATCTATCGCAGCGGCAATGAAGTGGCCACCGAGGTGCTCAAGGCGCTCGCCACGGCGCTGCATGTCGCGCGGGACCAGAAACTCGCGCCAGCGCTGGGTGAGGATGTGGCCGGCGCGCGGGGCACGTTGCTGCCGCTGTATCGCAGTGGCCTCACGGCGCATTACCTCGCTGCTGGCGCTGCCGCGCTGGCGGATTTCCACGTCGCCGGCCGCTTCGCCGATGCGCTCGGCTCCGACACCCGCTGGACCGATGCCAGCCTGCGCGACGAACTGCATCGCGTGCAGCAGGATTTCCAGTCGCTGCAGATGCCGGTCGATCGCGCCATCAGCGACGCGGCTGAACGCGACATCGTCGTGCACGCCGCGCTGCTGCTCACCAACGCGCGCGCCATCGTCGAGGAATTCCTCGCGCCGGCGCTGGGCGTGAACCTGGGTTTCAATGCGCTGGACGGGGACTGACATGACCGCCCGCGCACCCGCTCCGCTGTCGCCACGCTGGAACCGGCGCCAGCTGCTGGCTGCAGCGCTGTCGATGCCACTGCTCGCTGGTGCCACGACCCGCGCAGGGCTCGCCGCCGACGCAGGCAATGCCCGCTTCCTCGCCGCACGCCTGCATGACGCACGCGCCGAAGCGGTGTTGCTCGATGCATCCGGCCGCGATGTGGCCGTGCTCGCACTGCCGGACCGCGGCCACAGCTTTGCCATCGACCCGGCGCGCGGCCGCGCGGTGGCCTTCGGGCGGCAACCGGGATTCTTCGCCCTCGTCATGGATCTCGCCGACGGGAAGGCCCTGGGCCGGCTGCCGTTGCCGGATGACCGCCACTTCTTCGGCCACGGCGCATTCAGCGTCGATGGCACGCGGCTGTTTGCCACGGAAAACGACTTCGACGCCGGCCGCGGCGTGATCGGCGTGTATGACGCGCGGCCCGGCGCCGGCTGGCAGCGGCTCGGCGAATTCGACAGTGGTGGCATCGGTCCGCACGAACTGGTGCTGCTGCCCGATGGCGCCACGCTGTGCGTGGCCAATGGCGGGCTGCTGACGCATCCGGACTACGGCAAGACCACGCTGAACCTGTCGACGATGCAGCCGTCGCTGGCCTATCTGGATGCGCGCGACGGCCGTCTGCTCGAGCAGGTCGTGCTGCCACCGGAGCTTTTCCAGCTATCCATCCGTCACCTCGCGATCGATGCAGCCGGTGACGTCTGGTTCGCGTGCCAGCACCAGGGCAGCGCGGCGGAAGATCCGCCGCTGCTGGGTCGCCACTGCCGCGGCGCCGCGCCGCAGTTGCTGCGGGCACCGTCCGCAGTGCAACGCGCGCTGCGCAATTACATCGGTTCCATCGCCGCGGATGGCCAGGGCCTGATCGCCGCCTCGAGCCCGGTGGGCGGACAGGTGGCCTGGTGGGACGCCCGCGACGGCGAGTGCCTGGGCATGACCGCGCGCGCAGACGGTTGCGGCGTCGCACCGCTTGGTGACGGGCGATTCGTGGTCAGCGACGGCTTCGGCGGACTGCTGCAGGCCGGTCCGGCCGTTGCCGCCACGGGCCTGGCCGCGCCGCGCCGCGGCTTGTCCTGGGACAACCACCTGAGGCGCCTGTGAACGCAGTGCCCGACACACCGCCGCCGGCCGCGCTGCAGCTGCAGGGCGTCACGCGCCGGTATGGCGCGCTGACGGCGGTGGACGCCGTCTCGCTCGACATGCGTGCCGCCGAGATCCTGTGCCTGCTTGGCAGCTCCGGCTGCGGCAAGAGCACGCTGCTGCGCCTGATCGCGGGACTGGAGACGCCGGACGCCGGACGCATCGTGCTCGACGGAACGACCCTGACTGCGCCCGGCCACTTCGTGCCGCCGGAGCAGCGTGGCGTCGGGCTGGTCTTCCAGGACTATGCGCTGTTCCCGCATCTGTCGGTGCTCGACAACGTCGCCTTCGGCCTGCGCGGCGAACGCAACGCGCGCCTGGCGATGGCGCGCGCGGCGCTGGACCGGGTGCGGCTGGCCGCGCGCGCCGACAGCTTTCCGCACATGCTGTCTGGCGGCGAGCAGCAGCGCGTGGCGCTGGCCCGCGCGCTGGCCCCGCAGCCGCGGCTGCTGCTGCTCGATGAGCCATTCTCGAACCTGGACCGCGGCCTGCGCGAGGCCGTGCGTGCGGACACGCTGGCGATCCTGCGCGATGCGGGCATCAGCGCCATCCTGGTCACGCACGATCCGGAGGAAGCGCTGCGCATCGCCGACCGCATCGTGCTGATGCGCACCGGACGCGTCGAACAGGATGCCGCACCCCAGTGGCTGTATCGCAGGCCCGCCTCGCTGTATGCGGCGCGCTTCTTCAGCGAGCTGGTCGAACTGCCGGGCGAGGTGCGCGAGGGCGCGGTCGCGACCGGGCTCGGCCGCTTCGCCGCGCCGGGCCTCGCCGATGGCCAGCGCGCCTGCGTCGCGCTGCGTCCCCACGACCTGCAGCTCGCGTCCGCCGGCGCCGCGGCGCGCGTGATCGAGCGTGTGTTCCTCGGCGCCTTCGAACAGCTGCGGCTGGAACTTCCCGGCCTGCCCCAGCCTCTGATGCTGCAGGTATTCGGGCAGTGCACCGCGCTGCCCGGCGATACTATCCACCTGCAGGCGGATCCGCGTTCGGCGCTCGTGTTTGCCGCCGATCCGCCTTCTCCAAGGAGCGAACCATGAACAGCCCCTCCCCACTGCGCCGCCTGCTGCTGGCCTGCGTGGCAGGTGTCGCCACGGCCATGGCCACGGCGGCCACCGCGGCGGAAGTGAATCTCTACACCACGCGCGAGCCCGGGCTCGTCCAGCCGCTGCTCGACAAGTTCACCCGTTCCACCGGCATCAAGGTCAACACGGTGTTCGTGCGCGATGGACTGGCCGAACGGGTGGCGGCCGAGGGCCGGCGCTCGCCCGCCGATGTGCTGATGGTGGTGGACTTCGGCAACCTGGTGGACCTGGTGGATCGCGGCGTGACGCAGCCACTGCGCTCGCCGGCGCTCGAAAGCGCGATCCCCGCCCAGCTGCGCGATCCGGCCGGCCACTGGTTTGCCCTGTCGCTGCGCGCACGCGTGCTCTACGCCTCGAAGGACCGCACGCAGCTGACGCGCTTCCGCTACGAGGACCTGGCCAGGCCGGAGTGGAAGGGCCGCATCTGCCTGCGCTCGGCGCAGCATCCCTACAACACCGCCGTCATCGCGGCCTACATGGCCCACCACGGCGAGGCGGCGACCGAAACCTGGCTGCGCGGCGTGAAGGCCAACCTGGCACGTCGTCCGGGCGGCGGTGATCGCGAGGTGGCGCGCGACATCCTGGGGCAGCTGTGCGACATCGGCCTCGGCAATTCCTACTATGTGGGCCGCATGCGCAGCGGCAGCGGCGGGCCGGACCAGAAGCGCTGGGGCGAGGCAATCAACGTGGTGCTGCCGACGTTCGAGGGCGGCGGCACGCATGTGAATGTGTCGGGCGCGGCACTGGCCCGCAATGCCCCGAACCGCGACTCGGCGGTGAAGCTGCTGGAGTTCCTGGTCTCGGCCGATGCCCAGCACGAATACGCCAGCACCAACTATGAATACCCCGTCCGTGCCGGCGCGCGCATCGATCCGCTGATCGAGGCGCTGGGTCCGCTCACTCCCGACTCCCTGCCGCTGGGGCGCATCGCCGAGCATCGCAAGGCGGCCAGCCTGCTGGCCGAACGCATCGGCTTCGACAACTGATCGCGCAGTGATCCGGGGGTCCCGCTCCGGCGCGATGTGGCTGGTGCCCGCAGTCGCCATCGCGCTGCTGGTGCTGCTGCCGGTGGTCGCGCTGCTGGCCGAGGCGCTGCGGGGCGACGGCATGCTGTGGCCGCACCTGCTGCGCTATGTGCTGCCGCCGGCACTGCGCGACACGCTGCTGCTGCTGGCCGCAGTGGGTGTGCTGGTGGTGGCACTGGGTACCGGCAGCGCCTGGCTGGTCACCGCCTATGATTTCCGCGGCCGCCGCGTGTTCGAGTGGGCGCTGCTGCTGCCGCTGGCGGTGCCGACCTACATCATGGCGTACGCATGGATGGACCTGCTGCATCCCATCGGTCCGCTGCAGTCCGGCCTGCGCGCAATGCTCGGCATGGACTCCCCGCAGGACCTGCGGCTGCCCGACATCCGCTCACTGGCCGGCTGCTCGCTGGTGCTGGGTTTCGTGCTCTATCCATACGTCTATCTGACCACCCGCGCGATGTTCCTGATGCAGTCGGCCGGATTGCTCGAGGCCGCGCGCACGCTGGGCCTGGGACCGCGCGCGGTGTTCCGGCGCGTGGCGATGCCGCTGGCGCGACCGGCCATCGCGGTGGGCACGGCCCTGGCGTTGATGGAGACGCTCAATGACATCGGCGCGTCCGAACTGCTCGGCGTGCGCACGCTGACGGTGTCGATCTATTCCACCTGGGTGAATCGTGCGGATCTGGCTGGCGCGGCGCAGATCGCGCTGGCCATGCTCGCGGTGGTGGTGGCGCTGCTGCTGGTGGAGCGCAGGGCAAGGCGCCGGCAGCGCTACGCCGCCGGCGCGCAGCGTTCGCGCAGCATGACGCCGCGGCGGCTGTCGGGTCGCGCGGCGGTGCCGGTGGTGGCGCTGCTCGCCGTGCCGGTGCTGCTGGGTTTCCTCGCGCCGGCAGGCTATCTTCTGGCGAAGGCCATCGAGCGGCTGCAGTTCGCAGGGTTTCCGCCGGGCCTGATGAAGGTCACCCTCGACACCATGCAGCTTGCCGCGATCGCCACCGCGCTGACGCTCGTTGCCGCGCTGGTGCTCACCTATGCGCTGCGCCTGCGGCCGGGCTGGGTGGCCGGCGGCAGCGAGCGCATCGCCACGCTGGGATACGCGATCCCGGGCACAGTGCTCGGCATCGGCCTGCTGGCGCCGCTGGGCGCGGCCGACGAGTGGCTGGCCACACTCATCGAAGCGGTCACCGGGGAACGCGCCGGGCTGCTGCTGCTCGGCACCAGCGCGGCGGTGCTGTTTGCCTACTGCACACGCTTCCTCGCGGTGGCCACCGGCAGCGTGGAATCCGGGTTCGCGCGCATTACGCCGACGCTTGACCACGCCGGCCGCACGCTGGGCGCGACGGCCGGCGGTGTGCTGCGCCGGATCCACCTGCCGCTGCTGCGCCCGGCGCTGGCGGCAGCCGCCCTGCTGGTGTTTGTCGACTGCATGAAGGAGCTGCCCGCCACGCTGCTGCTGCGGCCCCTGAATGTGGAGACGCTGGCGACGCATGTGTATGCCGAGGCGGCGCGCGGCACCTATGAGGATGGGGCCGTGGCGGCGTTGCTGATCATCCTTGCCGGTCTCGGCCCGGTGGTGCTGCTGTCCCGCGTCGGCACGCGGCACGCCGCCGAGGGTCCGGTGTCATGAGCGGGGGGTGGCGCCGGCCACCGGTGCTGCTGGGCCTCGCTGCGGTGCTGGTCGCCGGGCTGCTGGCCTTCCTGTGGATGCGCCCGCCCGCGCTGCCGGCATGGCGCGTCGAAGCGCGGCCGCTGGTGCAGCAGGTGGTGGCCACCGGACGGGTCATCGGCACCTCGCGCAGCCAGGTGGGCAGCGAGATCACCGCCACGGTAGCCGAACGGCATGTCACCGAGGGCGATGCGGTGGCGGCCGGCCAGCTGCTGGTGACCCTGCAGGCGGAGGATCTGGAAGCCGCCGTGCGGGAGGCCGAGGCTGCGCTGCAGGGTCTGGTGGGTCCGACCCGCACCGAGGTGCAGGCGCGCCTGCGCCAGGCCGAGACCGAGCTCGCGCAGGCCCGGCGTGAGGCGCGCCGACGTGACGAGCTGTTCGCACGCGGATTGATCGCGCGCGAGGCGCTGGAACAGGCGCAGCAGGCCGAAGCGGTCGCATTGGCCGGCGCACAGGCGGCCGAAGCCGCTGCGAACGCGGCGCGGCCTGGTGGCAGCGACGAGATCCAGCTGCGTGAGCGGCTGGCCGCGGCCCGCGCGCAGCAGGCCCGCACGCAGGTGCGCGCCCAGCGCGCCGGCGTCGTGCTGACGCGCAATGTCGAACCCGGCGACCTGGTGCAGCCGGGCCGTGTGCTGTTCGAGATCGCCCACGCCGGCAGCACCGAGCTCGAGGTCCCGGTGGATGAGAAGAACCTGGCGGTGCTGCGAGAAGGCCAGAAGGCCATCGCCATCGCCGACGCGTGGACCGAGCACCCGTTCGAGGCCACGGTGAATTACATCGCGCCGGGCATCGATGCCCAACGTGGCACCGTGAATGTGCGGCTGCGCGTTGACCCGGTCCCGGAATTCCTGCGCCAGGACATGACGGTCACCGTGAACATCGAGACCGGACGGCGGGATGCCGCGCTGGCCGTGCCGAACGATGCGCTGCTGCAGGCGCAGGATGGCAGCCGCGTCGCGCTGGCGGTGCGTGACGGTCGCACCGTGCGGGTGCCGGTGCGCACCGGGCTGCGCGATGCGTCGATGACCGAGGTCACCGGCGGCCTCGCCGAGGGAGACCTGGTGCTCCTCGATGCCGCGGCGGTGACGCTCGCGGACGGCGCGCGCGTGCGCACCCGCGTGCAGCCGGCTGACGCCGCGGACGCGGCCTCGCAGGCGTCACGCCGCGAGCTGCCGGTGCAGTTCGACTAGGCCCCCGGCCGCATGTGGATCGAATCCACCATCGCGGTCCGCTTCCTGCGCGAGGGGCGCACGCAGACGCTGCTGATCGCCACCGGCATCAGCGTCGGCGTCGCCGTGATCGTGTTCATCACGGCCCTGATCCAGGGACTGCAGGACAACATCGTCGATCGCACGCTGGGCACGCAGGCGCACATCAAGGTGCGCGCGCCGGACGACATCAATCATCTGGCGCCGCTGCCGGCGGGCACCACGCGGCTGGTGCTCGAGACGCGTCGCGCGCAGCGCCTGCGCTCGATCAACAACTGGCAGCAGGTGCAGGCGGTGCTGGATGCCCGCCCGGACATCCTCGCGGTCTCGCCGCTGGTCTCCGGCCCGGCGTTCGCACTGCGCGGCAACGCGCGGGCCTCGGTCGCGGTGGTCGGCATCGATCCGCCGCGGTACGAGCGCATCATCCCGCTGCAGCCGGACCTCATCGCCGGCTCGCTGCGCGTCGGCGCCGGCGATGCATTGATTGGCCGCCTGCTCGCCGATGACCTCGGCGCGTCGGTCGGCGACAAGTTCCGCCTCGAGGCCGGCGAGGCGCGCGCGGCGCAGCTGAATGTCGCGGGCATCTTCGAGCTGGGCGTGCGCGAACTGGACGAGCGCTATGTGTATCTGGACCTGAAGCAGGCGCAGTCGCTGCTCGACCTGCCCGGCGGCGTCACCGTGATCGACCTGACGGTGCCCGAGATCTTCGAGGCCGATGCCATCGCGAAGCGCCTGGATGCGCTGACCGGCCTCGAGGCGGAAAGCTGGATGGAGAGCAATGCGCAGCTGATGAATGCACTGCGCTCGCAGAGCGTCTCCACCGGCATGATTTCTTTCTTCGTGGGGGTGTCAGTGGCCTTCGGCATCGCCAGCGTGCTGTCGATCAGCGTGGTCCAGCGCACCCGGCAGATCGGCATCCTGCGCGCGATGGGCACGCGGCAGAAGCAGATGTTGAAGGTGTTCCTGGTGCAGGGCGCACTGCTGGGCTTCGCCGGGTCCGCCATTGGCACGGTCTGCGGATACGCGCTGGTCTGGGCGTTCAACACGCTGGGACCGGGGCTCTTCGAGGTGCCGCTGTCGCCGGGGCTGATGGTCACGGCGGTGCTGCTCGCCACCCTGACCGGCACCGTCGCGGCGGCGGTGCCGGCGCGGCGCGCGGCGCGGCTGGATCCGGTGGTGGCGATCCGCCATGCGTGACGCGATCCGCACGCGTGGCGATGACGATGACGAAGTGCTGCGCCTTGCGGGGCTCACCAAGTCCTATAACGTCGGGCTGCCCACCGAGGTGGAGGTGCTGCACGGCCTCGACCTGCGCATCGCTCGGCGCGATTTCGCCGCGCTGATCGGACCGTCCGGCTCGGGCAAGAGCACGCTGCTGAACCTGCTCGGACTGCTGGATTCTCCCACCAGCGGCGAGCTGGTGCTGATGGGCCAGCCCACCCGCGAGCTGGATGACGAGGCGCGCACCGCGCTGCGCGCCTCATCCCTCGGATTCGTGTTCCAGTTCCATCACCTGATCCCGGCGTTCTCGGCGCTGGAGAACGTGATGATGCCGCTGATGGTGACGCAGGGCCGCCCCTCGGCAGACACCATCGAAATGGCCCGCGACCTGCTGCGGCAGGTGGGGCTGGCGGACTTCGCGGCGCGCCGGCCGGATGAGCTTTCCGGCGGCCAGCAGCAGCGCGTGGCCATCGCGCGCGCGCTGATCACCCGCCCCGCCCTGCTGCTCGCCGATGAGCCCACCGGCAACCTGGACACGCGCACCGCGGCCGAGGTGTTCGAGCTGTTCCGCCGCTTCAACCAGCATGCCGGCTGCGCGGTGCTGATCGTCACCCATGATCCCCGCCTCTCGGATGCCTGCGATCGCGTGATCCAGCTGGTGGACGGGGCCATCGTCGAAGACCGGCGGCGCGATGCGCAGCCGGTCACGCGGCCGGATCCGCCGGAATGTTGAAGATGCGCTCGGCGTTGCCATGGCACAGGGCATGCCGTTCGGCGTCGCTCAGTTCCGCGGCCTTGATGAAGGCCACCGCCGGCGGCGACGGCTGGTAGGGATAGTCGATCGCCCACATCACCGCGTCGACGCCGAGCCGGTCGATGCAGTAGCGCAGCGCCAGCGGATCTTCCACCCCACTGGTGGTGATCGCGAAGTTGCGCCGGAAATATTCGCTGGGCAGCAGCTTCTGCGGGCTGCGGCCGCGCGCCGGATTGCCCATGTAATCGAGCCGCCACAGCCAGAACGGCACCGCCTCGCCCATGTGCCCGATCACGATGCGCAGCTTCGGGAAGCGGTCGAGCGCGCCGGACATCATCAGCCGCACCGCATGCGTGCCGACCTCGACGCCATAGCCCCACACGGCGGCATCGAGCCGGTAGTCGCGGAAGGGCGCGGCCATGCCATCCGACGGCGCGCGCGGGTGGATGTATAGCGGCGCACCCAGCGCCTCGGCGGCCTCGAGGATGGGCCAGAACTTCTGCTGGTCGAGGTATTCGTTGTTCGTGTGCGAGTTGATGATGAAGCCATTGAGCTTCAGCGTGCGCATCGCCCGCTCCATTTCCCGCACCGCGGCCGCGGGATCCTGCGGCGCGAACGTGGCCAGCGCCGCGAAGCGATCGGGGTGCCGCCGCACTACCTCGGCCAGCCGGTCATTCGCCAGCTGCGCCAGGTCGCGGGCCAGGCCGGTCTCGAACATCTGCACGCCCGGTGAAGTGAGCCCGAGCAGCTGCATGTCGACGCCATTGGCGTCCATGTCGCGCAGGCGTGCGTCCGCCAGGTCAAGCAGTCGCGTGAACAGGCCGCCGTTGGCGTCCGGTGGTGCGTCGTAGATGCCCGCGATCAGCTTCATGTCGAGGCTGACGCCGCCCTTGCGGGCCACATCGCGCAACGCGTTGGCGACCTCCGGAATCGAACAGGCCTCTTCGGTCGCGATCATGCGAACGCGCTGGCCGGCCGGCCGCGTCTGTGACTGGTCCTGCAATGTGCTGTCCTCCCGCTGTGGTGTGCGCAGTCTAATCGCGCCGCGCGCGGATGGGCATCGCCTGTGGCGCCAGCGATTCCGCACAGGTCCCGCGCGCGCCGGATGCAGTGGCCGCGTGCGTGGTGCCTTCATCAGCGTTCTGCGGGACCGCGCCTTCCGGGCACTTCGCGTCGCGCGCGGGCCCCTCCACATGGACGGAGGCCACGGGAAGGCTCGCGGCGTGCGACACGTCGATGCGGTCAGGCGCGAAGGCTGCCCGCGCCAGCACGATGCTGCCCACGACCAGCGGCACGCCCAGCGACCATGCCGGAATCGATCTCATGCGCCCATGATGCGGAGGCGTGGGCGGTGCGGCCATCGGCGTGCTGCGTCACGACGCTTCGCGCGCACCAACACCGATGTAGGAACGGACCTACGCTGCGCGGGAACGCTGACAAGTGCGTGGACGCCGCAGCGCAACTGATACCATCGAATGCATGTCCAGGCGATTGATCCAGGAAGGCTTGAACCGGCGTTACGTCCTCGTGCCGCTGCTGCTGTCGATCGCGCTGGTGATCCTCGGTTACTGGGTCACGGAGATGCGGCGCGCGCAGACGCGGCAGCTGAATGCACAGGTGCAGACGCGCCATGAGGCGATCGGGCTGCTTGGCGAGACCATCTACCGTTCGCTTGAAGCAGACAGTGCGCACCGCAACTTCCTGCTGAC
>CAZWDR010000001.1:42026-51731 GCA_964632365.1 uncultured Steroidobacteraceae bacterium | reverse complement strand
AGACCATCTACCGTTCGCTTGAAGCAGACAGTGCGCACCGCAACTTCCTGCTGACGGCGAGCCAGGGCGACCTGGCCGCGATGGATGCCGGGTTTGCCGATGCGCAGACGCGGCTGGATGAACTGGTTGCGATCTACCGCAGCCTCGACGCTGCCGTGCTGCCCGTGCTTGAGCGCACGAAGTCCGGCCTCTCCGCGCAGATGCAGCAGATGCGGCAGGCGGTGAGGCTCCGCGAGGCGGGTGAGGCTTCGCAGGCCCAGGCGCGGCCCCCGGCCCAGCCCGGGCTTTCCGCGCCGGGCATGCAATCAACCCTGCAGGCGCTGCACGACCTGCGGCAGCGGGAGGGCGACCAGGTGCGCACGGAACTGACGCAGTGGCGCGCGGCCGTCCAGCTGAACTCCGTCATCTCCTTCGCCGGCATGCTGTTCACCATCGCAGTGCTGGTCGTGCTCGGGCTGATGGTGTCGCGCGACATCCGGCGCCGCGAAACCTATGTCAGCTCGCTGGCCACGCAGATCGACGCGCGCACCGCCGAGCTGCGCGACCTCGGCCGTCACATGAGCCGTGTGGCCGAAGCCGAGAAATACGCGCTGGCGCGCGAACTGCACGATGAGCTCGGTGGGCTGCTGGTGGCCATGCGCATGGACATCGCGCAGATCCGCAAGCGGGTGGCCGCGGCCAGTGATCCGGAACTGCAGCCGCACTGGGACCGTGTCGACCAGGCACTGGGCGCGGGCCTGGAGCTCAAGCGTCGCGTGATCGAGGAGCTGCGGCCGACGCTGCTCGACAACATGGGCCTGTTCACCGCGCTGCGCTGGCTGTGCTCCCAGCGCGCCGAGCAGGCGCAGCTGCAACTCGAGACCTTCGGCCTCGACGAAGACATCGATCTTCCGCCCGAAACCGGGATCGCCGTGTTCCGCACCGTGCAGGAGGCCGTCTCCAACACCATCCGGCATTCCGGCGCCACCCAACTCACCGTCACCGCAGAGGTCGACGAAGGCCGGCTGGTGGTGCGCGTCGCCGACAATGGTCGCGGCATTCCCGACGATGCCGAACAGCGCGCGGGCGCCCACGGCCTGAGGCAGATGCGCTTCCGGATGGAGTCGGTGGGCGGCACCGTGCAGGTCCGGCAGCGCCAGCCTGCCGGCACGCTGGTCGAGCTGACGGTCCCTGTGGAGGATGCCGCGACCGCGGACTGACCGCTGGTCGTCGGAGGCTCAGCGCGGCGTCAGCGCCGCGGCATGATCCCGGGTGGAGCGCACTTCGGCCATGATGGCGCCGAGCCGCTCGAAATCCATGGCCTTGTTCAGGAAATGCTCGACGCCCAGCTGCCGCGCCCGCTCGCGGTATTGCGGCAGCGCGTAGTTGGTCATCACGATGGTGGTTGGCCGGTGCGAACCCAGCGCCTCGAGCACGCCGAAGCCAGTGCCCACCTTCAGCTGCAGGTCGAGGATCAGCACGTCCACGTCCTGCTCGGTCAGCGCCCGCAGCGCGGCGGTCTCGTCCGCCACCGTGTCGAGCACGTGCACGCCCTCTTCCTGCACCAGCAACTCGCGCACGCGCTCGGCGATGCGCGGTGAATCTTCCACCAGCAGCACGCGGAGCGCCTTGTCCGCGAGGCCAGTCATCAGTTCATCAGCCCGTTGCGCAGCGCGTAGGAGGTGATGTCCGCATTCGACTTGAAGGACATCTTCTCGAGTACCCGGGTGCGATAGGTGCTCACCGTCTTCACACTCAGCGACAGCTCGCTGGCGATCTCGGACACCGACTGCCCCGACGCCAGCTTGCAGAAGATCTGGAACTCGCGCTCGGACAGCCCGGCGTGCAGCGGCTTCTCGTGGTCCGTGTCCAGCTCGGACACCAGCAGCTCGGCGAGGCTGGAGCTCACGTAGCGCTTGCCAGCCATCACCTGGTTCACGGCCTTCATCAGCTCGTCGGGGGCGCTCTCCTTCGACAGGTAGCCGCTGGCGCCGGCCTTGAGCACGTTGACCGCGTACTGCCGCTCCGGATAGGCGCTGAGCACCAGCACCCGGGTCTCCGGGTAGGAGGCACGCACATGCTTCAGGATGTCGAGGCCGCCGCGGTCGGGCATGTTGATGTCGAGGATCAGCAGGTCGAAGCGCGCCCCGCGCAACATGTCGAGCGTCTGGGAACCGCTCGACGCCTCGGCGATCGAGGCGAACCGCCCGTTCTGCTGCAGGAACTGCCGCAATCCGGCCCTGACGAGCGCATGGTCATCCGCAATGAGAACCCTGGTCATGTTCGGTACTCCCCTTGCCCGACTCCCCGGGCGAACTGCCGAGATTCTTGCCCGGCAGCAGGACCGGGCAAGGAGGTGCTCAACGGCAGCATACGTGGGATTCGTCCTACAAGGTGAAGCGGGCGCCACTTCCTACAATCTTTGCCGCCAGCCTCCCACAGGTTCGGGGCGCCCGAGCGGCCACACTGGCCCTCCGAAGGTCCGGCAAAACAACGATTCCGCCGGACCACGGAACCGAAAACAAGGAGAGCACGATGCGCAAGAACAACCTGGCGGTGATTGCCCTGGGAGGGCTGCTGAGCCTGGGCCTGGCCGCCTGTGAGGACAAGGGCCCGCTGGAACAGGCCGGTGAGGAAGTGGACGAGGCCGTCGAAACTGTCCGCGATGGCGGGGAGTCGACCGAGAACAAGGTCGATGACGCGGTGGACGAACTGCGCGACTGATTTCATCTTCCGGTCGCCGTCCGCCTGCTCCAGGCTGCCCGGCGCAGGCGGGCGCGCCGCCGGTCATCGGCATCACACTCGGCCAGCGCGCCACGTCCCAGCACCTGTCCCCAGGGCCGCATGGTGGGATGCGCATCCAGCGCGATCTTCACCGACGTCAGGATCGGCACCGCGAGAAAGGCGCCGCCGATGCCCCAGGCGGTCGCGCCGACCAGCACACCCGCAATCACGATCAGCGGATTGAGCAGCAGCTTGCGGCCCAGCAGCTGCGGCGTCACGAACTGCGATTCGGCGATGTGCAGCATCAGGAACACCACCGCAGGCAGCAGGATGACGCCCGAGGCGCCGTGTTCGGCCAGCCCGCCGGCCAGCAGCACCAGCGTCGTGATCATCGCCCCGACGATCGGAATGAAATTCATCAGGCCCGCGATGAGGCCGTAGGCCGCGGCGTCCTGCACGCCCATCACGGTCAGCACGAGGCCCGTGACGACGCCGAAGACCAGATTGATCAGCGCCACCAGCTGCAGGTAGTACGCGGCCTGCGTGCGGATCGACACGCAGACGCGCAACCACGCGCGCCGGCGATCGCGGGTGCGCACGGCCGCCAGTGCCGCCCGGCCGACGCCGGTGCCGGAAGTGAGGATGAAATGGCACAGGATCAGGCTGGTGCCGATGGCCACCATCGACGAGCCCACGCCGGTGGCCACGGGTTTGATCATCTCGAGGAACGCGCCCGGCTCGGCGCGCGCGCCGGAAGTGCCCGCCCAGCCGGCCACGAAGCGCAGGCCTGCGGCGGCCAGTTCTGGTCCGCGGGCAGCAAGCTGTGCCAGCGGCACGCGCACGGCATAGATCAGCGCCGCGCTGGCGCCGAGCAGCGCCGCCAGCGACAGCAGCGAAGCGATGGCACGGGGCAAGCCCAGGTGGACGGCGCGATTGACGACAGGGAACAGCGCGATCGACAGCAGCACCGCGGCGAGGGCGGGCACGGCGATGGTGCGGCTGAAGATCAGGACCGCCAGCAGCAGCAGGATCACGCAGCTCTTCACCAAGCGGGCAAGGCGATCCTTGCCCACCCCCGGAGCCGGCGCGACCCTGGCGTTCATCTCCTGAGCCCCACCATCCCCAGCAGCTTGTCGGCCAGTGCCTTGCGGCGCCGCTTGCGGCGCACGCGCGTGAACAGCATCGAGGCCACCGTGCCCACGACCGAAGTGGCGATGCCGCGGCGGGCGGGATCGAGCAGGAAACGCATGGTGCGGCTGCGCGGAAACACATCAGCTTCCTCATGGCCGGGTTGCCCGGCCAGCAGGACTGCGCGCATTTCCTCCCGGCTGCGATGCAGGCCGGCGATTACAGCGTTCGGGTCCATTCCGAGATCAACTCCCTGTCACGGTTGAATTCCTCGCGCAGCAACGACGTCGCGCGGCCCGGCCGGGTGGCCCCGAGTGCAATGACCGCACCGATGATTGCGACGACCACGAACACCGCCGCGGTGACGATGACGTAGGTCAGCCGCCATTGCGTGTCCCAGAACGCCACGAGGCCGATCATCCACGTGGCCGCAAGGCCCGCAAGGCCGCTCACCAGCGCCACCAGCGCCCAGCAGAGCCGCCGCTTGAGACTGGTGCGGTATTCATCTGCCGCGGCCATGCCCAACTGGGCATAGCCGGACAGATGACTGCCAAGCGGGCGCAGCAGCGCCAGCAATCGCAGGACTAGCGCCGGCACAGCAGCGCGCCCACCAGCACGCCCACGGCCGCCGAGACACCCACGGCAGTCCAGGGCTGCTCGTGCACGTACTGGTCGGTCGCGCGTGCCGCGCGGCGCGTGCCATCGACGGCCGATTCCAGCCGATCACGCGTGGCTGACCGGACCTGTTCGATGGAGGACTCCAGCTTGTCGCGGACGCGCGCGATGTCGACATCGCTCACGTCTGCGACGCGACGCAGCAGTTCCTCGACATCGTCGAAGAATTTCTGCAGCTCACTGGCCCGGCGATGCAATGCCTCGCCGGTGCGCTCTGAAGCCTCGTGGGCCAGATCGGCCAGATGGTCGGCTGTCCTTGCCATTTCAGATCCTCCGGCGGCCGAGCAGGAACGTGGCCAACGCCACCACCAGGAACACCACGAACAGGATCTTGGCGATGCCCGCAGCGCCGGCGGCGAGACCGGAGAAGCCAAGCAGCGCGGCGATCAGCGCGATGACGAAAAAGACGACGGCGTAGTGAAGCATGTCTGAAACTCCATTTCCCGGCCGGCGGCCGGCTTGACACTGATCCTCAGCGATGGCGTGACGGGCCACAGTCGGGACGCGATCCGTCGCGCTGTAGGAGCCACCTGACCCTTCAGCATGCGACTCATTCAGCCGGCACGACCAGGTGGCTGCTCACCTGCTGCACTCCATCCACACGTGCTGCGATCTCCTCCGCGGCGGCGCGGGTTTCGCGCGAGGGCACCAGGCCGTGCAGGCTGATCACCTGCTTCTCGTCGATGCTCACCGCGACACCGAGGTTGGCGGTGCGACCGTCATTGCGCAGTGCCTGCTCGACCGCGCGCACCAGGCGCGATGCCGCCACATCCGTGCTGCGGACCTGCGGAGACTCAGGCCGGACTTCGACATGGCTGGAGATGCGCACCCCGCCCGCATGCTTCTGCGCCAGCGACAGCACCTGCGCCGCCTCTTCCTGCGACGCCACATCGCCGGACAGCACCACCGTCTCCGCATGGACCGCGACGCTGACGCCGGTGGACTGCACATCCGGCGCATCACGCAGCGCGATCTGGATGTCCTGCACCGCGACGGCCGGATTCTTCCTCACTTCGCCCGCAGCGCCCGTTGTGGCGACAGTCGTCGAGTCTGTCGCCGCATCCTGCGCGATGGCGGGGCCGGTGGTCACCGCGCAGGCGGTGAAGCAGATGATCAGTGTCTTCATGTCTGTCTTTCCTGGAAGCGCGCCGATGCGCGAGATGCCAGGCAAGGTTCACCTGCCGGGGCGCAGCCTTGCCATCCATCGTGCGCGCTTCGAGGGGTAGGAGCCTGCCGACCTCAGCGGCGCACCCAACCGGCACTGAAGTTCAGGCAGCTCCCTATCCGCCTGCAGGCCGTGGACCTACAGCCACCACGCGCTGCCATCCCCATCATTGGCACCGGGATCACGAAGCGGGCATGCCGCACGGACACAAGGAGATTACGCATGAACAGGATCATTCCCTCACTGGCCGCAAGCTGCGCATTGGCGCTGACGCTGACCGCCTGCAACCGCGCCGAGACACCGGCGGATGTCGCAGCCGACGTCGCCGAGGCGCGCGCGGATCGCAGCGAGTCGGTGGCTGATGCACGGATGGATCAGGCCGAGGTGCTGTCCGATACGGCCTCCGCCGCAGCCTCGCGCGACGCGGATGACCGCGGGGATGCGCTGGAGGATCGCGCCGAGGCGCGCTATGACACGGCCGTGGCCGAGGCGCGCGGCGACTTCGAAGTGGCCCGACAGGGCTGCGAATCGCTGGGTGGCAGTGCCCAGGCCGACTGCAAGCAGAGCGCCGAGGCGTCGCGTGATGCGGCCATCGATGGCGCGGAGCGCGAACTGGACACGGCTCGCGCCCGCAGTGACCAGATCCAGCAGCGCGACAACTGAAGTCGATCACGGAACTGAAGAAGGAGTGCACACATGAATCGCGACATCCTCGAAGGCAACTGGCACCAGATGAAGGGCAAGGTCAAGGCGCAGTGGGGCAAACTCACCGATGACGATCTGGACCAGATCGAAGGCAATTACGAAATGCTCTGCGGTCGCATCCAGGAGGCCTATGGCCTGTCCCGCGACCAGGTCGAACGCGACCTGTCGAACCTGAGCTGACCGCCGCAGCCGGTGAAAGCAAAGGGCCCTGGCTTGCGCCAGGGCCCTTTTCATTTGCGCGCGGTGTGAGCGTGAAGGTGGTGGGCTCGCCCGCCTATCGCTTGACCTGGAGCTTGTTCTCGACCGACTTCACCCCGTCGACCTCGCGGGCGAGCTGGCCGGCAGCGCGGACCTCGGCCTCCGAGTCGGCCCAGCCGCTGAGCGTGACCTTGCCATTGGTGGAATCGACGTTCACGTCGAGTCCCTCGACCGAGTCGTCGTCGAGCAGCTTCGCCTTCACCTTGGTCGTGATCGCGACATCATCGACGTATTCCCCCGGCGTGGACTGGCCGCGAAGCACGTTGCAGCCGGAGAGGCCGATCGACGCCGAGATGAGGGCAAGTGCTGCGCCCCTGGTGAGTGTGTTCATGATTCTCTCTCCTGATGACGCCAGATAGCGGTGCGTGCAGCATTGTCGGGGCAGCATCCGCCCGGGCATCGCCGAAAGGCCCCAGCCGCGCGTAGGAAAGCCGCGGCTGGATTTGTCTGAATCCTCGTGCTGATGTACTCGCGCAACATGACTGGCCGTCCTCCTACAGGCCGTCGGCAAGTTGCCCTGCATTGCCCGAGCAGCGTCCGGGCGATCTTTCCAGCACCCGGGCCAATGCCCCCGATGCGGAAAACCAACGATGCAGATGGATGTTTCAGAGGGCTGCCAGAGCGCGTCGTCCGCCGAGCCACGCGGCTTCCTCGCCGACATGACCGCCCGCCATGCCAGCGTGCGCCGGCATGTGGTGGAGCATGCGGCCAGCGCCGGCTGGCGCGGCGACCGGCAGGTGCTCGTGAACCTGCTGAACGAGGCCCTCGCCTGCGAGATCGCCTGCATGCTGCGTTACCGCCGCCACTTCTATCTGGTGCGCGGCACCGCCGACACCGCGCTGCTGGGCGAGCTGCTGGATCGCGCGAACGAAGAGCAGCGCCATGCGGACCTGATTGCCGAGCGCATCGTGCAGCTCGGGGGACAGCCGGACCTGAGCCCGCTCGGCAACTGCGATCGCAAGACCAGCTACCGTGACGGCGGCAGCACCGCAGAACTGGTGCGCGAGGAGCTGGCGGCCGAGCGCATCGCCATCCAGGGCTATGAGGAAATCCTGCGATTCGTCGGGCGCTCCGATGGCGTCACGCGCCGGCTGATCGAGGAGATCCTGGCCGAGGAGAAGGATCACGCCGTGGAGCTGTCCAGACGACTGGGCGCGCTTTCCGCGGCTGCATGAGCCCGGCATGGGCGTCACATGACTAAGGAGAAAGAGATGAAGAAATCGGTCAAGTTGGCCACCGGGCTGGCTGCACTTGCCGCAGTGGCCATGTCCGCATCGGCCGCCGCGCAGGGATTCTATGTCGGTGCCGGTGCGATGCAGTCGCGCTTCGACTCCGGGGACTTCGACGTGGACGACGTAGACGACGAGGACACCGGCTGGAAGCTGATCGCCGGCCTGCGCGCCACGCCGAACTGGGCGATCGAGGGCACCTACTCGAACTTCGGCGAAGCCCAGGCGCCGGCGGTGGCGGTGGGTGGGCCGTTCGAGGCCAAGGCCCGCGCCTTCTCGCTGTTTGGCGTTGGCTACCTGCCCGTCGGTCCGGTGGAGCTGTTCCTGAAGGTGGGTGCGTCGCGCATCGACGCGGAAGGCAATGTCGGCGCAGTGCTGTTCGAGGACGACGCCATCGAACTGGCCTACGGTGGCGGCGTGCAGTTCAACCTCGGCGCGCTGGGCCTGCGGGCGGAGTACGAGAAGTTCGACACCGACGTGATCGGCGACCTCGATGTGATCTCCGCGAACGTCGTGTTCACCTTCGGCGCGCGCGACTGACCGCGCAATGATCGTCAGGTCGCGCCCATCGGCGACGACCTGACGATCTCGTCCCCTCAGAAGCTGATCACCACGCTGGGCGCCGACCGGTGCGCCTCGCCGTGATACACCACCTCGATGTTGTTGCCGTCCGGATCGAGCGCGAATGCCGCGTAGTACCCGGGATGGTAGGGCCGCTCGCCTGGCGGACCATTGTCGCGGCCACCATTCTGCAGCGCGGCCTTGTGGAAAGCCTCGACCCGCGTGCGATCGCTGGCCTGGAACGCCAGGTGGTGGCGGCCGGTGAGCCGGCCTTGCGCCGCGGCACTGGAAGCGCTGGAGATGAACAGTTCGTCGGCCCAGAAGTGGTCTTCGCCCTCGCCACCCAGCGGGATTCCCAGCACCCGGAACACCGCCTCATAGAATTGCCGGCTGGCTGGAAGGTCGGCCACGACCAGCTGGATGTGGTCAATCAGGCGCCCACGCTGCAGTTCATTCGCTTCCATGCATGCTCCCGGACCTAGCTGCCGTACGCCCCGCGGATCAGCGTCACCATTTCCTCACCCACGACATTCTCGCGGCCACCGGCCTTGTTCTCGAGCGCGTCGAGCACGGTCTTGCCGGCGTCGTCACGGATGTCCAGTCGCGCGCCCTTCTCGATCAGGAAGCGCGCGACGCGCGTCCAGTCCTGGCTGATCGCACCGAAGATCGCGGTCTGCCCCTGCCGCTCGGTCATCGAACTGGGTCGCGCGATGATCGCGGTGCGACTGCTGGTGTCGGTGATGCGCGCATTCACGTCGGCGCCGGCCTCCAGCAGCATGCCGATCACAGCGATCGCATTGTCCTGCGGATCGCTGCCGGCGATGGGCCCCTGCCCGCCCAGCTGCAGGCCGCGCGCCGCGCCGATGGCCGACGCGGCCATCAGCGGCGTGACGCCCATCACATTGGGCAGGTCGGGCAGCGCGCCGTGCGCGAGCAGCAAGCGCACCGCTTCACGATCGACCGACAGGGCCGCGCGCAGCAGCGGCGTACAGCCGGTGGTGATCAGGTCGTCGGTGAAGCGGCCGCGGAACGGCCGGTGCATGTTCAGCTGCGTGTTTGGATCTGCGCCCAGTTCGAGCAGGCGGGCCATCACCTGCAACGCGCTGTTGACCGGTGCGGCGCGGGGGGCATCGGCGAATGCGACGCCGGCGATGCCGCCGGCATCGGCATCGCCCTGCGCGCCCGGCGCCCCACCGGCACCGGGTCCGCCAGGACTGGTCCCGGGACCACCGGGCCCACTGGCACCACCGGGCCTGCCCGCGCCACCGCGCGTGCGCATGT
>CAZWDR010000001.1:0-41926 GCA_964632365.1 uncultured Steroidobacteraceae bacterium | reverse complement strand
CCACCGGGCCCACTGGCACCACCGGGCCTGCCCGCGCCACCGCGCGTGCGCATGTCGACCGTCAGGTACAGCGCGGTGCGGCCCCACCAGTCCGCCAGGTGCGGATGCGCGCCATGGTCGAGCAGGTAGTTCGCGACCGCGTACTGGTTGTTGTCGATGGCGTTCATCAACGGCGTCACGCCCTCGGGCGTCGGCCGGTCGATGTCGGCACCCGCATCGAGCAGCAGCCGCACGCAGTCGAGGCATCCGAAACGCGTCGCGAACAGCAGTGGCGTCAGGCCGCCGGCGTTGCGGTACTGCGCCCGCGGCTCGGAGGTGATCTGGTTGCCCCAGTCGTTCGCCGCGGCGCGCACCTCGACCTGCGCACCGTTGCGGATCAGGAAATCGACCACCTCGCCGCTGCCTGCGGCGATGGCCCACATCAGTGCGGTCTGTTCGCGGTAGCGCTCGCGGGCATTCACCTGCGCACCGGCTTTCACCAGCGCCTGCGCGATCGGCAGCGAGCCGGCGCGTGCCGCGAGCATCAGCGGCGTCTGGTTGTCGTCGTTTGCGAGGTCTGGATCGGCGCCGGCCTCGAGCAGCATGCCGACCAGCGATGCATCGGCGATGGACACCGCCTCGGCCAGCGGCGTCGCCCCCAGAACATTGCGCACATCGGGCCGCGCGCCGCGCGCCAGCAGTTGCCGCACCAGCTCGTGATCCACGTGGTGGACCGCCCAGAGCAGCGCGGTGGACCCGTCGTCGAGCAGCGCATTCACATCGGCTCCCGCGGCGACGGCCGCCACGGCGCCCGCGCGGTCCCCATCGCGCACCATCTGCGCCACACCGCCGGCGGCCGCGGAAAACGGCAGCAGCACGGCAAGCAGGAACCCGAGCGTTCTGTTGTATGGCATGGCGTCGGCAGCGAGGGAATTGCAGGCTATGGTGCGCTGGCGGCCTGCAAAGCTCAACCGGCCCGGGGGCTTCGGGTACCGCCCGGCAACCCGCAGGGTTTACTATGGTGGACGCTTGCGTCCGCTCAGCGCACGCCACCCGCCCTGCAGAGCCCACCAGACAGTGCGCATCCACAATGCAGAATGACGCCACGGCCGATGCCCCTGCGCAGCTGGGCGCCAGCGCGCAGCAGCTGCGGGCCATGTTCTCCCAGGCAGCCGTCGGCATCGCGATCGCCGACTGGGAAGGCCGCTTCATCGAGATGAACGAGAAGACGTGCGCGATGTTCGGCTACCCGGCCGAGGAGCTGCGCGGGCGTACGTTCCTGCAGCTGACGCACCCCGACGACGTGCAACGCACACTCGATGCCGCCGAACGGCTGCGCCAGCGGCTGGCCACGAGCTATGCGCTGGACAAGCGCTATGTTCGCCGCGACGGCACCACGTTCTGGAGCAGCACCACGGTGACCGTGCTGCGTGGCGACGACGCGCACCCGGACCAGTTCTTCGGCATCCTGCAGCCCATCGACGACCGCCGCCAGAACGACGAGATGCGCAGCCGCCTCGCGGCGGTGATCGATTCCTCCGACGACGCCATCATCACCAAGTCGCTCGACGGGAAGATCGAGACGTGGAATCCGGCCGCGGAACGCATGTATGGCTACCGCGCCGATGAGGTCATCGGCCGGCCCGTGACATTGCTGATCCCCGAGGATCACGCGGACGAGGAGCCGGAGATCCTGCAGCGCCTGCGTCGGGGCGAGCGCATCGACCACTATGAAACCATCCGCCGGCGCAAGGATGGGCGGCTGCTGCATGTCTCGCTGAGCGTCTCGCCGATCCGCGACCGCAACGGCAGGGTCATCGGCGCCTCCAAGATCGCGCGGGACATCACCCGCCAGAAGCAGGACGAGTCGGCGCTGCGCGAGCACTCGCAGGTGCTCGAACTGCTGGCTGCGGCGGGCAAGTCCATCGCCTCCGAGCTCGACCTGCAGACCATCCTGCAGCGCGTGACCGACCTTGCCACGCAGCTGTCCGGCGCCGAGTTCGGCGCGTTCTTCTACAACCTCACGAAGGACAACGAGAACTCCTACCTGCTCTACACGCTTTCGGGCGCCTCGCGTGCCGCGTTCGACCGGTTCGGATTGCCGCGCGCCACGCCGGTGTTCCACACGACATTCAGCGGCTCCGGCGTGCTGCGCTCGGACGACATCACCAAGGATCCGCGCTACGGACAGATGCCGCCGCACTTCGGCATGCCGCCGGGCCACCTGCCGGTGCGCAGCTACCTGGCCGTGCCGGTGATCGCGCGCTCCGGGACCGTGCTCGGCGGACTGTTCTTCGCGCATTCACAGCCCGGCATGTTCAGCGAACGGGCCGAGAAGCTCGTGATGGGCGTGGCCTCGCAGGCCGCCGTCGCGATGGACAACGCGCAGCTGTATGAGGAAGCCCAGCGGGAGATCGCCAATCGCGAGGCGGCGGAGAACCGCCTGCGCGAGGCCGACCGGCGCAAGGACGAATTCCTCGCCACGCTGGCGCATGAACTGCGCAATCCGCTGGCGCCGATCCGTCAGGCCGCGGCGCTGGCCGGCGCGCCGGGATCCACCGATGAGCAGAAGCACTGGAGCCACGAGGTGATCGCCCGGCAGGTGCGCCACATGTCGGCACTGCTCGATGACCTGCTGGACATTGCCCGGATCACACGCGGCGCGTTCGACCTGCGTCCATCCAGCACGACGCTGGGCGCGATCGTCGATGCGGCCATCGAGACGGCCCGCCCCACCATCGAGGCGCGCTCCCACTCGCTGCGCGTCGAGGTGGAACACCGCAGCGCGGACATGGTGGGCGATCCCCTGCGCCTGGCGCAGATCCTGTCGAACCTGCTGACCAATGCGGCCAAGTACACCGACCCGGGCGGCAACATCATCGTGCGTGGCGCCGCGAACGAGGCCGAGGTGCGCTTCTCGGTGACCGACGACGGCATCGGCATCGCCCCGGACGCGATCGAGGAAGTGTTTGCGATGTTCACCCAGGTCAAGTCGACGCGGGCGCGGTCAGATGGCGGCCTGGGCATCGGCCTGGCACTGGCCAAGGGCCTGGCGGAGCTGCATGGCGGCACCATCGAGGCACGCAGCGAAGGCCCCGGGCACGGCAGCGAGTTCATGGTGCGCATTCCGCGCATGCGGCCGGCCGGCACCGCCAGCGCCGCCGCCGCGGCGACGCCGGAGGTTTCCCCCGGTGCCCGCACCGTGCTGATTGCCGACGACAACGAGGATGCAGCGCAGACGCTGGCCATGCTGCTCGAGGTGTTTGGCCACAAGGTGGTGGTCGGCCATGATGGCGAGCAGGCCCTGCGACTGTATGAGCAGCACCGGCCTGAATTCGCATTGCTCGATATCGGCATGCCGATCCACGACGGCTACGAGGTGGCCCGCAGGATCCGCCAAATGGGCACGTCGGTGAAGCTGGTGGCGCTGACCGGCTGGGGCCAGGCCGCGGACAAGGCCCGCGCCGCAGATGCCGGCTTCGACCTGCACTTCACCAAGCCGGTGGACCCCGACCGGATCGTGGACCTGCTCGCCGCGCCGCAGTGACTGGTCAGGCGGCCATGCCGCGGATGGCGGCGATCAGGTCGTCGAACTCACCGGACTTCAGCACATAGGCCGACGCACCCGCGGACTGCGCCAGACGCATCAGTTCGGGATTGGAATGGCCGCTGTGGATCACGAAGCGTGTGGCGGGAAACGCCTGACGCAGCTGCGGCAGGCGCTTCAGTGACGAACCCCCGCGCAGTTCGATGTCGAGCACCGCGACATGCACCTGATGCTGCGCGATCAGCGGACCCACCTCTTCGAGATAGGCCGTGGTGGCCGCGCACTCCAGGCCATCGACGCCATCGAGCAGCGCGGGCATCACCATGCGCAGGTCGTCGTTGTCCTCGGCGATGAGGATGCGGACCGGGCCGCTGCCTTGTGCTGCTGTTTCTATGTCAGCTCTCCTGTGGCGGTGGCACTCTGCCCGGGCCGCGCGGTCAGGAACTCCTCGAGCAACTGCTCGATGTGCTCCGGATCGGCGGGCTTGGTCATGTGCAGGTCGAAACCGGCGGCCGTGGCCCGGGCGATGTCTTCTTTCTGACCCCAGCCGGTCAGCGCGATCAGCAAGGCGCGCCGGCCCCAGGGCGTGATGCGCATGCGGCCTGCGACTTCGTAGCCGTTCAGGTCCGGCATGCCAATGTCCAACAGTACCGCATCCGGGCGGCATTTCCAGCCCGTCAGCAGGGCTTCCTCGCCGCTGTGCGCCGTATGGACCTCATGTCCGGCGTTCTGCAGGGCCATGCCCAGCGCGCTGGCCGCGTCATGGTTGTCATCGACGACCAGCACGCGTCCGCGCGGGCCGCGGGGCAGATCCTGCGCCGCGGCTGCGGCTGGCGCGGCATTGTGCGCCGGCGCGCGCCGGCAACTGCCCGGCAGCCGGATCGTGAAGGTGCTCCCCTGCCCCATGCCCGCACTGGCCGCGTCCACCGAGCCGCCATGCAGCAACACCAGGCCCTTCACCAGCGCAAGACCGATGCCCAGCCCGCCCTCGGAGCGATCGATGGCCGAATCCACCTGCGAAAACATGCCGAAGATGGTCGGCAAGGCGTCTTGCGGCAGGCCGATGCCGGTGTCGCTGACCGTGAACATCACCTGGTCGGCGGAGTGTCGGGCCCGCAGCGTGATCGTGCCACCCTCGTCGGTGTACTTGGCCGCATTGGTGAGCAGGTTGGACAGCGCCTGCGACATGCGCAGTGGATCCACCTGCAGGTCGACCGGCGGGCCCTCCACCTCGACCACCAGTTCGTGGTGCTTGGCGTCGATCTGCGGGCGGCTGGTTTCCACCGCCGACTTCACCAGCGCCGCCAGGCCCACCGGCTCGATGCGCAGTTCCAGGCGGCCGCGCGTGATGCGTGACACCTCCAGCAGGTCATCCAGCAGCAGCGCCATGCGGGCGACCTGACGCCCGATGATCTCGCGCGCCATCCGGGCCTGCGCGCCATCGACGCCGGGGAGTCCCAGCAGCCGCGCCGCGTGGCGGATCGGCGCCAGCGGATTGCGCAGTTCATGGGCCAGCGTGGCGAGGAAGTCATCCTTGCGGCGATCGGCCTCGCGCAGCGCCTCCTCCGTCTTCTTCAGGCGGCTGATGTCCAGGTTGATGCCCGCCCAGCCGGTGATGGCGCCGCTGTCGTCGCGCATGGGCACGCCTTGCGTGAGCACCGGGTGATAGCGGCCGTCGGCCCCCCGGTAACGATGCTCGCGGTACCAGAACTGCCCCGAGTGCACGCACTCCAGCCACGCCTCCAGGGTTCCCTCCACATCGTCCGGATGCAGCAGGTCGCACCATCCGAGGCCGGACACCTGCAGCTGCGTGGTGCCCACCAGGCGCAGGAATGAATCGCTGACATACAGGTTGCGCCCGCGCGCATCACACACCCACACGCCATGGTCCATCGACTCGCCGATGGCCCGGTACAGCTTCTCGCTCTGGCGCAGTTCGCGGGTGCGGTCCTCGGCCTCGTCGAGCACACTGTTGAAGGCCCGCACCACCACCGAGAACTCTTCGACTGGCGTATCGGGTGCGCGCAGCGTCGGGTCGCGCCGGCTGACGATGTCATCAGCCACCGATGCAAGGGCCTCCACCGGACCGGTGATGACCCGCCGCAGCATGACGGCGAGCAGCAGCGCCACACCCATGCTCAGCAGCAACATGATCGCCACGATGCCCAAGTAGCCGCGCACATGCCCCCAGCGGTCGTAGGCCGCGCCGAGGTAGATGGCGCCGAGCAGTTCGCCCTCGTGATGGATGTGGCGCGTGAGTTCCAGCCGGTCGCCGTCCTGTCGCGCCTGCTCGCTGACGGCCGGCAGACGCAGCGGCGGCGGCGGTGCACCGGCGCGGGCGTAACTGGCGAACAGGCTGCCGTCGGCGGCATACAGTGCCGCGGCGGCGATGTGCGGATCCTGCGCCAGTGCCGACAGGTTGCGCTGCGCGAAGGCGCGATCATCGAAGGCCATCGCGGGGGCGGCCAGCTGCGCCATGATCGCCGACTGCGTGGCCAGCGCGGCCGCAAGATTGCTGCGGTGCTGCGCCAGGTCGCGATACAGCAGCGACAGTGCCATCGTGGCGAGCGCGACGCCGATCGTGACCACCATGATCAGGGTCAGCTTGCCCCGCAGCGACGCATAAGAGCCGAACCGTGACTGCAGCACGGGCGAGCCGGCGGTGCTCATCGCTCCACCCGCGCCGCCACGGCCAGCAGCTCGGCGCTGATGCGCAGCCCCATGCGCTCGGCCGCCGGCACCGAGATCTCGAAGCGCACGCGGCCCTGATCGTGCTTGAAGTTGATCACGCTGCCCGCCGCCAGTGCGCGCGCTTCGGCCGTCACCACCAGCAGCGGCTGCGCGGACACTGCGCGCAGGATGCTGCGCAGGTCGCCGCGGCGCTCCGCGCCCACGAACAGCACCTGGGCATCGCGCGCCTGGGACGCCGCGCGGATGCGCACCACGCGCACGGCACGACCTGCCAGCGTGCGATCCTCCGCCAGCTGCGCAAGATCGGTGGCCAGCGGTTCATCGCCGAGCACCGCGATCGTGAAGCGGTCGCCCGTCATCGCACCGGCGGGCCATTCGACAAAGCCGGCAAAACGCAGCACGAAGGCGGCCCGCACCGCGCTCTCGGAATAGATGTCGACGCCACGGGCCGGGACCGCCGCCGCGCCGGCCCACAGGGCGAGGACACCCGCGATGACGCGGGCCAGCACCCGTGCGCTTTCGTGGGTCGCGCCAGCCATCAGTGACTCCAGCGCGCCTCGAGCATTGCTCCTCGCTTGATCAACCTGCCATCCCCTGCAGGATATGCCGATGGGCACCGCGAAGCAGGTTGACGCCCGGCAGCGACAGCTCGTGAGGCTACTGCGATTCGCCGCCGACCGCGCGCAGCCGCCGGTGCAGCCCGGTGCGAGTGTCCAGCGCCGGCAGGTCGCCGCCGGTTGCGGACTGCTGCAACAGGAATGATTCGAGCAGCGCCGGGATGGCACGGACTGCAGCCGGCAGGCCCGCCTCGTCCACCGGCCTTGAGATCAGGAATCCCTGCACCGTCACGCCACTGTCGCGCAGCATGGCCAGCTGCGCCGGGCGCTCCACACCCTCGGCCGTCACCTGCACTCGCAGGTCACGGCACAGCTTGATGATGGCGCTCGCGATCGAGCGGGCGCGATCGCTTTCATCGATGCTGGCGATCAGGCTGCGGTCGAGCTTCACGCGGCTGAGGGGCAGCTGCTCGAGCGACGCCAGCGAGGAGTAGCCGGTGCCGAAGTCGTCCAGCGCCACGGTCACGCCCATGTGCAGCAGCCGGCGCAGGCCGGCAATCGTTCCGGCCCCGGTCTGCAACACGCTCTCGGTCAGTTCGATCTCCAGCGCAGAGGCTGGCAATCCATGCTCTTCCAGCAGTGCCCCGACACGCTCGGCGAAGGCCGGATCCGCCAGCTGTCGCGACGAGGCGTTGATCGCGACGCGCAGATCGGCGTTCGCGCCGCGGCGCCAGCGCGCCGCCGCGGCCACTGCGGCCTGCAGCACCCAGTCGTCGATCTGCAGGATCAGCCCGGACTCCGCCGCCACGGCAAGGAATTCCTCGGGCGACACCAGCTGTCCATCGGGCCGCCGCCATCGCAGCAGTGCTTCGCAGACGGTCACCTCCAGCGCGGCGATGTCGATCTCCGGCTGGAACACCAGCTCCAGCTCGCCGCGCTCGATGGCATGACGCAGGGCCTGCTCCATCGTGAAGCGCGCCGTGGCCTGTTCCAGCAACTCGGGGGTGAACAGCGCCAGCTGGCTGCGGCCCTGCGCCTTCGCCTGGAACAGCGCCGCATCGGCGGCGCGCAGCAGCGATTCCGCATCCGACCCGTGTTGCGGATGGAAGGCGGCGCCCACGCTGGCGCTGACCAGCAGGTCGCGGCCATCCAGCTGCAGCGGCTGCTCGAACGCGCGCACCAGCGCATTGCCGAACTGCAGCAGCTGCGACGGGCCCGTCGCGCCTTCCACGACGATCGTGAATTCGTCGCCGCCGAAGCGGGCCGCGAGCCCGGTTCCGCCAGCCGCCAGGGACAGCCGTTCGGCCACCGCGACCAGGACGCGGTCACCGTAGGCATGGCCGCGGCCGTCGTTGATGGTCTTGAAGTTGTCCAGGTCGATGAAGAACAGTCCGGTCTGCAAACGCCCCGGTCCTGAACGGGACAGCACGCCCCGCAGATGCTCGAGGAAACGCCGCCGGTTCGGCAGCTGGGTCAGCGCATCGTGCCCGGCCTGGTGCTGCAGCTGCCGCGTGCGCTCGGCGACGCGCGACTCCAGCTGCTGCTGGTAGTTGCGGGCCATCGCGTGCGCGGTCTCCAGCTCCTCGGCCATGCGGTTGAACGCCGCGCCGAGACGATCCAGTTCGCGCGTGCCACCGCGCGGCACGCGGACTCCGCCCTCGCCCAGCGCAATGCGCTGCGAGGCCGCGATCAGGCGCTGCACCGGCCGCAGGATGCTGAGGACGGTGAGCATCGACACGCCCAGCAGCAGCAGCAGGACCCCGCCCGACAGCCATGCAAACCCTGACGGCGCCAGACCGTCCTCGACCGCCTCGTTGCGGGTGGTCACGCGCGGCGCCATCGTCCAGCGCGGCGGCGCCAGCCACGCGGGGACATCGGGCTGTGCGTCCGGCGCGACATCGGGTCGTGCAGACGGTGCGCCGGACCGGCCCTCCGGCGCGGACACGGACACGGGCACGGCCCCGCGCGGCACCACCGGCGTCTCCAGCTGCGTGCGCGCCAGGGCCAGCTCGACCTGGAAGCGCGGCAGCAGGCGACGCCGCTGCGCGTCGAGATCGACGATCGCCGGACGCGCGGCCTGCAGCTGCGCGACCTCCGCCGTGGTCTGCGTGAACCACTCCGCTCCATTGGCCCGGGTGAAATTGCGTTCGGCGGCCGCCAGCGCCGCGGCGAACTGCCGCTCTGCCTCGGCCAGCCGCGCCATCTCCGCCGGCGAGTAGCCGGTGCCGCGCAGCACCTCGGACGCGCGGCGCAGCTCCTCCGCATTCTGGTTTGCCACCACCAGGGACTGGCGCGCGACAACGCGTCCCAGGATCCGCCAGGAGCGATCGACGGTGGCCTGCACACTCTCCTCGATGCGCGCCACCGTGGCCGCATAGCGCGCATGCGCCTCATCACGTGCCGCCTCCATCTGGACCAGGCGTACGGCAGTACGCAGCACGGCATCGGCACGGTCGGAGGATCCATGCAGGCGCACCAGCGTCGCGCGCACTTCGTCGGCCGCGGCGCGCAGGCGTGCCTGACGTTCGTCGGCCGGCATCTGCCGCATCGCCAGCGTCGTCGCCGAAAGGCGCTCGAGCGCAGGCAGCGCGGCCTTGCCATCGGCCGCCTGCGGCGCGGCCGGTGCTGCGGGCCGCAGCGGTCCGCGCGCCGGTGCGCGGACCGGCGCGGGCGCCACCAGCTGGGTGGTGGTGATCGACACGGTACGTTGCAGGGCGAAGTTGGCCACCGCAGCAAGACCCGACACGGCCAGGAAAGCGATGCCCAGATGCCATGCGATGCCCGGGCGCCACGCTGCAAGGCGCGCGAGGATCGGCCGCGCGGATCGCGATTGCGGCTTTGCTACCGGCATCAGTTGGGTCCTTGGGGAAGATCGCCACTGATTCTGGGCTGCGCGTGCATCGGCCTTCGCCCGGAACGAAGCTTTCGTGAGGCGGCGCACGCCACGGCGCGAATATGTCATTGCGCCCACGCGGCCCGGTTGCCGCGCAGGACCCGACGCCCGGGCAGGCTGGTGATACGCTGCCCGCCCCACGACAACACGAACCTGGAATGCGGACACGCTGGGACTTCACGCGACTGGCTTCGTTGGGGCTTGCCACGTTCGCGACGGCCGGCGGTGTCGCCTCCTTCACCGGCTGGGCCGGGGACATCCCGCGGCTGATCGACTGGTGGAACACCGGCATCACAATGAAGGCCAATTCCGCGGTGTGCGTCACCGCGCTGGGTGCGGCCGTGCTGCTGGGCGGCGCGGCATCCGCACGGCCGGCATCCATGATCGCGCGTGCGTTGGCCGCGCTGGCAGGACTCGTCGGTCTGCTCACGCTGGTCGAGCACCTGCTCGATGTGGACTTCGGCATCGACACGGTGCTGTTCGACGAGGCGCCGGGTTCGCCGGCCACGGTTGCGCCGAACCGCATGGGCGTGCCGGCCTCCATCAGCATCGCGCTGCTCGCGGCGGCGGTCTGCATGTGGCAGGCACGGTGGCAGAGCGCGCTGGTCGTGGCGCTGCCGCTGCTCGTGCTGCTGATCTCCGCGCTGTCGATCATCGGCTACCTGTACGGGGCCGAACCGATGTACACCGCACCGCGCCTCACGGCGATTGCGTTGCAGACCGCCACGATGCTGGCCGCGCTGGCCGGCGCGCTGGTTGCCGCGATGGCCGACCGGCAGCCGGTGCGCACGCTGATCGACAACAGCACCGCCGGCGACCTCGCACGGCGCATCATCCCGCTGGCCATCCTGGTGCCGGTCATGCTGGGACTGGCCCGCCTCGCCGGCCAGCGCGCCGGCTATTTCGACCTGGCGTTCGGCACCGCGCTGCGCACCGTGATCGAGATCGTGCTGTTCACCAGCATGCTGTGGTGGACGGTGCACATCGTGCGTCTGCGCGACCAGCAACGCCGCGATGCCGAGGAGGCGCGCTATCGTGGCGAACGACGCCTGCGCCGCGTGCTCGATGCGTCGGCGGTGCCGTTCATGGTGCTGGCGCCGGTCCGCGACGCGGACGGCACGCTGGTGGACTTCAGATGGGCCTATGTGAACAAGGCCGCGGCGGTGGTGCTCGGCCGCGATGCCAGCGAGCTGGCTGGCGCCCGCATCTCCGAGCTCTATCCGGACACCTGGGCGGAACCCGGCCTGCTGGGGCAGTTCGCCGGCGCCGCCGAACTGCAGGAGGTGCGTGACTTCGAGGTGCGCCAGATCGCCGGCGGCGTGCACGGCTGGTTCCAGGTGGTGGTGTCGCCGATGGACCAGGACATCGGCGTGTGGTTCGGGGACGTGAGCGAGCGCAAGCGACACGAGATGGCGCTGCGCGAGGCCGACCAGCGCAAGGACGAGTTCCTCGCCACGCTGGCGCATGAGCTGCGCAACCCGCTCGCGCCCATCCGCATGGCCGCCACGCTGGCGCGCAAGCCGGAATTGCCCGAGGCGCAGCGCCGCTGGTGCCAGGACGTCATCGATCGCCAGGTGCAGCACATGTCGCTGCTGCTCGATGACCTGCTCGACGTGTCGCGCATCACGCGCGGCATCCTCGAGGTGCGACGCACACCGACGCCGCTGTCCGCGCTGGTGGAGTCGGCGATCGAGACCTCCCGCCCGCTGATCTATGGCCGCCGCCACCGCCTGACCGTGGACCTGCCGCCGCATGCGCTGGTCGACGTGGATCCGCTGCGCATGTCGCAGATGATCTCGAACCTGCTGAACAACGCCGCCAAGTACACCCCGCAGGGTGGTGCCATCCACCTGGGCGTCCGCATCGAGGGCGGGGAACTGCGCATCGCCGTCTCGGACACGGGCATCGGCATCGCCCCGCCCGACCTGCAGACAATCTTCCGCATGTTCTCGCAGGTGAAAGCCGCGAAGGACCGTTCCGAGGGTGGCCTCGGCATCGGCCTTGCCCTGACACGGGGACTGGTGGAACTGCATGGCGGCCATGCGACGGTGCACAGTGACGGTCCGGGCCGTGGCAGCATGTTCACGCTGCATATTCCCGATGCGGTGGTTCCGGCGCTTCAGTCCTGTGATGCCGATGAGCGGCCGCCGGTCGCCGCGACGCCGATGCGCATCCTGATCGCCGATGACAACCGCGATGCCGCGGACAGCCTCGCCATGCTGCTCCGGTGCGACGGGCATGCGGTGTGCGTGGCCGAGGATGGCGAAGCGGCGCTTGAGGCCTTCCGCTCCCATTCACCCGCGGCGGTGCTGCTGGATATCGGCATGCCGAAGCTGGATGGCTTCGAGGTCGCCCGCCGCATCCGCCAGATGGACCCGGCGGTGCTGCTGGTGGCGATCACCGGCTGGGGGCAGAGCGGCGACCGCGAACGCTCGGCAGCGGCGGGCTTCGATCACCACCTGACCAAGCCGGTGGACCATGGCGCACTGGCGAACGTGCTGGCCGCGCTGCACAACCGGTGAACGCTGGACCTGTGGCACACTTTGCGCCACTTCAACGTGGTGCGCGAATCCGTAGGAGAATCCCTACACGGCCTGCTGCCGGCTTCCCACCCCCCGACTTGATGCAGGGCCGGCCGCTTCGGCGATGATGATCACCATGTACGTTGCCCCGACCGAATCCGAGGAACGCGAGGCGGCCGCGGCCGACCCGCAGCAGTGGATCGATGCGCTGTCCACCGGCGCGCTGACGCAGGATGAATTCGTCGGGCAGGTGATCTCGCACGAGGCGGAGGATCCTGAAATCGGCTGGGCGGTGCTCGCGCTGCTGGACCAGAATTTCCGGCGCAAACGCATTCCGCGCGAGACGTTCCTGGCGCTGAAATCGCGGCTGCAGCGCCATTCCCTCGGCGCGCAGGGGTACGCGAAGCCCGCGGTGAAGAGGAAGCCGCGCACCGCGCCATCCGGCCCGCCGGAAGCGGCGCGGCCGGCGTCCGTCTCACCGCCGGCGGCGCCGGGCGACGCGCGATTGGAGCGGCCTGCGGTGGGGGTCAATCCGGCTGCACCAGCGGGCTCGATGGCGCCGGCCGAGCCCGGCCCTGCTGCTGCGGGTCCCGTCGGCACGACGGCCGCGATCGCGACGGCTGACCCGATCCGGACCGCGGAGCCGCGCGGGCCTGGGGACCGGGGCCGGCCTGCCGACCCCGTCAGCGCTGCGGACCCGGGCAGGCCTGCAGACCCCGCCAGGACGGCCGAGGATTCCGCCGCGACGCGCACCGGCACCGCCGCGTCCGAGCCGATGACCGCGCGGGGGCGCAATGAACCGGCCCCCGTGCTGCGCATGCATGCCCTGCCAGAGCCCGCGCCCGCCGCGGAGCGTGAGCTGCTGGATGCATCGTTCCACCGCGAGGTGCGGGTCGGCGATCTGCTGTGCGGACGCTACCGCGTCGTGGACATCCTGCGCCGCATCGACTGGATGACCCTGGTCGAGGCCATTGATGAGACCAAGGCCGCCATGCCCGGCGTGCGGCAGCGCGTGGCGCTGCAGGTGCTCGACGAAGAACTCAGCCAGGATCCGCTGGTCCTGCAGCGCATCGGCAAGCTGCAGTCGCTGTCGCACCCCGCGATCACGCGCACGCTGGATGTCGAGGATGACAGCGGTGCGCTGGTGCTCGTCACCGAGTTTCATGGCGGCGTGTCGCTGCGGGATCTGCTCGAGCGCCGCGCCGATCGTCGCGTGCCGCTGCAGTCGGCGCTGGCAATCGTGCGCGCATTGGCCGGAGCACTGGCGCATGCGCATGCCTGCGGCGTGGCGCACGGCGAACTCACCGCCGCGAACGTGCTGATCACCGAGCTGGGCGATGCCCGCCTGCAGGGTTTCGGGCTGCGGGCACAGAGCCATGCGGTGCAACCCGCCGCGGACCGGATGGCCTTCGCGCGACTGGCCTATGAGCTGCTGTCGGGCACGGAGCCCGTGCAGGCCCTCACGCCAGCGTCCCTGTCGAAACTGCGCGCACCGCCCGGCACCACGCGCGCGCAATGGCGCGCGCTGCGCGACACGCTTTCCGGGCGGGACCCGCAGGATGCCAGCGTGCTGGCGGTCTTCGGCGGCGAGGCACCCGCGCCGGCGGAACCGGTGCTGCTGCAGGATGGGGGCGAAGCGGCGCCGCCGCGCCGCGGTCATCTGCGCGAGTGGCTGGCCGCGGGCATCGTGGCGCTGATCCTGGCCGGCGGCGCCTACCTGTACCTGTTCGGGGACGGTGGGTCGGCCGGCGGCGTGGACGCGGGATCGGCAGACCCTTCCGCAGCGGCCACCGCGGGTGCCGCGACGGACATCCCGGCAGCGCCGGTTGAAGGTGCCGCCGCGGGGCGGGCCGACGCGTCGGCCGATGGGCAGGCGGCCGCCACGACGCTGGACCGGCCGCCCTCCGGCGTGCCGGCTGGCGCCGCGACGAACAACGCCGTCATTCCGCCCCCGGCGATGACGACAGCGACAGCGGACGGCGGCCGCACGGCACGTGGCCCGGGGGATCCTGCCGCCGCGGGCGCCGGCGCGGGTGCCGTGGCCGGCGTGGCTGCGCCGGGGGTCGGGCGGACCCCGACGGTCGCCGCCAGCGAGCCGCCAGCGGCAAACGGCGCCCGCGCGCGCTCCAGCATCGACCTGGCGGCCAACCATGCCTGGGTGGACACCACCGAGCGCGTGGCGCGCATCTGGGTGGCGCGGCGCGGCTCGCTGAACAGCGAAGTCACCTTCCGCTGGTGGACGGAGACCGGCACCGCGCAGGCGGACCGGGATTTCCGCGCGATCGCGCCGCGCATCGGCGTGATCCCGGAGGGCGCGCGTGGCGTGGAACTGCTCGTCCCGCTGATGCCGGACCCGCAGCGCCGCGAGCCGCGCACGTTCTACGTCAAGATCGACGAGCCCGGGCCGGGCGCCGAACTCGGCACGCGCACGTTGATGCAGGTGGCCATCGTGCCGCCCGGATATCCGGCCGCCCGCGACGGCCGGGCCGCGCAGAATCTGCTTCCGCCGGCGGCCCTCAGTCCGCCCGCTGTGGCGGCTGGCGCGGCAGCGACACCGTGAAACAGGTCTGCCCGGCACCGGTGGCCACCGCCACCTCGCCGCCGTGGGCGCGCGCCAGCTGCTGCACGATGTAGAGGCCAAGCCCCAGTCCGCCACCCCGGCTGCCCACCTCTTCGCGCCGGCCGCGGAACGGTTCGAAGATCTCGTCGAGCAGCTGTGGCGGGATCTCGCCGGGGTTGGTCACGGACAACTTCACCAGCACCCCGTCACGGCCATCCAGATGCACGAGGATCTCGCCCTCGCGGCTGCCGTGCTGCAGGGCATTGCCCACGAGGTTCGAAGCCATCTGCGCCACGCGTTCGCCGTCGAACGCCCCGCGCAGCGCGCCATCCAGTGACAGCACGATGCGCCGGTCCGGCGCCGCGGCCTGGTGTTCCTGCAGCACGCGGCGGGTCATCTCGCCGAGGTCGCCGGGCTCCGGCCGCACGGTGATGCCGCCGGCCAGGCGCGCCCGCGAGAAGTCGAGCAGGTCCTCGATCAGCCGCGCCATGCGCCGTGCACTGTTCAGCACGCGCTGGCCCATCGTGCGGGCCAGCTCGTCCTGGCTCTGGCGCATCACATGGGCGGAGGCCACGATGGCGCTGAGCGGATTGCGCAGGTCATGACCCAGCACCGCGGCGAAGACCTCGTTCAGGCGCAGCGTCTCCGACAGCTCGACCAGGTGCGCGTCCAGCTGCTGGCGCTGCCGATGCAGCTGGAAGAACACCTCGGCCTTGCTGCGCAGGATGTGCGGATCGATGGGCTTGTAGAGGAAGTCCACGGCGCCGGCCTCGTAGCCGCGGAAGTGGCGGTGCGAATCGCGCACGCCCGCGGTGACGAAGATGATGGGCACGTGGCGCGTGCGCTCGCTGCCGCGCATCAGCTCGGCCAGCTCGAAGCCATCCATCTCGGGCATCTGCACATCGAGCAGCGCCAGCGCGACGTCGTGTTCCAGCAGCAACTCGAGCGCGTCGGCGCCAGAGCGCGCCGTGAGGATGTCCACGTTCATGTCGCGCAGCAGCGCCGACAGCGCCAGCAGGTTGTCCTCCAGGTCATCGACCAGCAGGAACTTCACCGGCGGCAATGGGCGGCGGCCGCTATTCATCGCGCACTCCAGTCGTCTCCAGCAAGTCGCGGATGCCCGCGAGCGGCAGCACGTGCCGGGCAAGGCCGGTGCGGACCGCCGCGGCCGGCAGTGTGCTGGCCAGTGCCTCGCCGGGGTCCTGCACCACGGTGAGCCCGCCGGCGCGCGCGACTGCGCCGAGGCCACGCACGCCATCGTCATTCGCACCGGTGAGGATCACACCCATCAGGCTCCCGCCCCAGCACTCGGCGGCCGATTCGAACAGCGCGTCGATGGATGGCCGGGAATAGTGGATCGGCTCGTCGACCGACAGCGCGACGAGGGGGGCGCCATTCTCGCCGCAGTCGACGAGCAGATGGTAGTCCGGGGGGGCGAAGTAGATGGTGCCCGCCTCGAGCGGCTGCTTGTCTTCCGCCTGCACCACCGGCAGCACGCAGCGCGGCCGGAACAGTTCGGCCAGCAGGCTGGGCCGCTGGCGCGGCATGTGCACCACGATCAGCACGGCCGCCCGGCAGTCCGCGGCCAGCGCCGGCAGCAGCAGCCCCAGCGCCTCGATGCCACCGGCGGAAGCGCCGATCACCACCGCCGTCACATCGCGCGGCGAGCGCAGGTTCATGCGGCCACCTTCTGGTAGATGCGGTTTTCCGCGTCGAGCTCGGCGAAGCTGTCGGCCAGCGACGAGAAGCGCAGTGACTCGCTGGAGCCGATGCCGAGGAAACCCTTGTAGCACAGCGACTCGCGGAACAGCCCCAGCGCGCGGTCCTGCAACGGGCGCGTGAAGTAGATCAGCACGTTGCGGCAGGAGATCAGCTGCACCTCCGAGAACGCCGAGTCGGTGGACAGGCTGTGGTCGGCGAAGGTCATGTGCTGGCGCAGCGTGCGGTCGAAGGCGGCCTTGCCATAGGCGGCCGTGTAATGCGCCGACAGCGACCCATGGCCACCGGACTTGCGATGGTTCTCGCTGAAGCCGCTGATGCGGTCGATGTCGAACACGCCCGCCTGGGCCTTCTCCAGCGCCATCGTGTTGATGTCCGTGGCATAGATCAGCGTGCGGTCGAGCAGCCCCTCCTCCTTGAGCAGGATGGCGATCGACCAGGCTTCCTCGCCGCTGCTGCAGCCGGCCACCCAGACCTTCAGCGACGGATAGGTGCGCAGCATCGGCACCACGCGCTCGCGCAACGCGCGGAAGTACAGCGGGTCGCGGAACATGTCGCTGACCTGCACCGTGAGGATGTCCATCAGGTCGGGCAGCAGCGCGCTCTCGTGCAGCAACCGGTGCTGCAGCTCCGACAGGCTGCGGCAACCGAACTTGTCCATCGCCACCCGCAACCGCCGTCGCAGCGAGGTGCGCGCGTAGGCGCGGAAGTCGTAGTGGTAGCGCTGGTAGAGCGCCTCGAGCAGCAGCCGCGTTTCGATGTCGGCGATCCGGTCCTGGGACGCGGCGGAGGTCACTGCGGCATCCACACCCGGACCAGCGACAGCAGCCGCTCGATGTCCAGCGGCTTGGCGAGGTAGTCATTGGCGCCGGCCTGCAGGCATTTCTCCTGGTCGTCGCGCATCGCCTTGGCCGTGAGCGCGATGATGGGCAGGCGCTTCCATTCGGGGCGCTTGCGGATCTCGCGCGTGGCGGCCAGCCCATCCATCTCGGGCATCATGATGTCCATCAGCACAAGGTCGGGGGCCGAATCGGTGCCCCGCGTGCGCTCCAGGTGGTCCAGCGCCTCGCGCCCGTTGCGCGCGATGTCGATGCGCGCGCCGCGTGGCTCGAGCACCTTGCTCAGCGCGAAGATATTGCGCACGTCGTCTTCGACCACGAGGATGCGGCGGTTCTCGAAGGCCGCCTCGCGGTCGCGCGCGGCGCGCAGCAGGCGCTGGCTCTCGGGCGGAAGTTCGGCCTCGACCTGGTGCAGGAACAGCGTCACCTCGTCGAGCAGCCGCTCCGGGGAGCGCGCATCCTTGATGATGATCGAGCGTGAGAAGCGCCGCAGGCGCTGCTCCTCGTCCCGGCTCAGGCTGCGACCGGTGTAGACGATCACCGGTGGATAGCCGACGCCATCGAGCTCGCCCATCTTCTCCAGCAGCTCATAGCCGCTGAGGTCGGGAAGGTTCAGGTCGAGCACCATGCAGTCGAAGGTGTGCTGCTGCAGCTCTTCCAGCGCGGCGGCGGCCGAATCGGCCGGCACGATCTCCACGCCCTCGCTCGCCAGCAGCTGCCGCACGCTCTCGCGCTGGCGGGCATCGTCCTCGACCACCAGCACGCGCCGCACGCCGGGCGAAAGGCGCGAATCGAGCCGTCGCAGCGCTTCGGCCACCTGCTCGCGGTCAACGGGCTTCAGCGCATAGCCCACCGCGCCGCGACTGAGGGCCTCATGCGCGTAGTCGGCCACGGACATCGCGTGCACCGGGATGTGACGCGTGGCCGGATCGCGCTTGATCTCATCGAGCACCGACAGGCCGGTGCGGTCGGGCAGGTGCATGTCGAGCAGCACGGCGCTGACGGCATGCTGGTGCAGCGCCTGCAGTCCCTCGCGCGCATCGGCGGCGACGATGGCCTCGAAGCCATGCTCGCTGGCCAGATCTCGCAGGATGCCTGCGAAGGCCGGATCATCCTCGATCACCAGCAGCACGCGCTCGTCGGGACTGGCCGGCCGCGGCGGGGCCTTCGGCGCAGCCGGCGCCGACGGCTTTGCGCGCGGGGATGCGGTCGGCGGCCACGCCACCGGCACTGCGCCCTCGCTGCCGCCGCCGCGTGGGCGATAGGGGTCGGAAGCGCCCGGTGCGGAGGGCGCCTGCGCGCGGTCACGCAGCGTGTTGCGCTCCGGATCGGCGCGACGTTCCGCGGCCCGTTCGGGCAGCCACAGCGTGAACGTGCTGCCCGCGCCCAGGTCGCTCTCGACGGTGACATGACCACCCAGCAGCTGCGCCAGGTCGCGCGAGATCGACAGCCCGAGGCCCGTGCCGCCGTACTTGCGGTGCGTGCTGCCATCGGCCTGGCGGAACGCCTCGAAGATCGACTGCTGCTGCTCGCGGGCGATGCCGATGCCGGTGTCGCGCACTGCGAAGGCCAGGCGCATGCCGGCGGGCGACGGCGCGGCACTGACCTTCAGGCTCACGCTGCCCGAGGCGGTGAACTTGATGGCATTGGACATCAGGTTGCGCAGCACCTGCAGCACGCGCTGGCTGTCGGTCTCGATGCGCGGCGGCACATCCGGCGCGGCCGAGACCTGGAAATCGAGACCCTTGCCGCGCGCCACCTCGGCGAAGCCTTCGCGGATGCTGTCCAGCAGACGCTCCACCGGCACGCTCTCGCGATGGATCTCCATCTTGCCGGCCTCGATCTTCGACAGGTCGAGGATGTCGTTGATCAGCGCGAGCAGATCGTTGCCGGACGCATGGATGGTCTGTGCGAAGCGCACCTGCTCGTCGCTGAGGTTGCCATGCTTGTTGTCGGCCAGCAGCTTGGCGAGGATCAGCGAGGAGTTCAGCGGGGTGCGCAGCTCGTGGCTCATGTTCGCCAGGAACTCGGACTTGTAGTCGTTCGCGCGCTGCAGTTCCTCGCTGCGCGCGCGCAGCTCGGCCTCGCCGCGCGCGAGCTTGTCGGCGTGCTCCTCGAGCGCGCGGGTCTGCTCCTCCAGCTGCGAGTTGGTCTGCTCGAGTTCCGCCTGCTGCTGCTCGAGACGCACCTGCGAGGACTTCAATGCATCGCTCTGGCCCTGCAGCTCCTCGTTCGCGACGCGCAGTTCTTCCTGCTGGGTCTGCAGCTCCTCGGCCTGGCGCTGCGTCTCGGCGAGCAGTTCCTCCAGCTGCGTGCGGTCGGTCGCCGAATTCACCGCCGCGCCCAGCGTGAAGCGGATGCGATCGAGCAGTTCATGCTCGGCCGGGCCCGGCGCCCGGGTGAACGCGAGCTCGAGCACTGCGTTGACGCGCCCGTGATAGGCCGTGGGCACGACCATCACGTGCGGCGGCGTGGACGACACCACCGCCGATTCGACGCGCAGGTGCTCCGCGGGGACGGCCAGATCCATCACCCGGTTCGCGCGCACGGCCTCACCGGCCAGCCCGGAGCCGACGCGGATCGTCTCCGGCTGCGGCCCGGACAGGGCAAAACCCGCCACCCGTCGCAGCATCTCGCCGCGTTCGACCACATAGAACGCGCCGGCGGGCGCGCGCAGCTGGCGGGTGAGGAACTGCAGGATCAGGCGGCCGAGGTCTTCCTGCCGGTGCTCCCCCTGCAGCGAGGCGGCCAGCGCCGCCTGGCTGGCCCGCAGCCAGCTCTCGATCTGCTTGCGGCGCACCTCGCGCGCGGCGACGACGCCGGCGATGATCACCAGTGCCAGCAGCAGCGCAAGGCCCCCGAAAACCGTCAGCGCGGAGCGCTGGCGCGAGGTCTCCATGGCCAGATGACGCTGCGCGAGCAGGGCCTGCTCATGCTGCAGCATCTCGTTGCTGATCGTGCGGATCTCCTCCATCAGCTGGCGGCCGCGGCCGTTGGTCACGAGGTCGACCGCGTCATCCCACTGGTCGTTGCGCTGCAGGTCGACCACCTGCTGCAGCAGGTCGAGACGCACCAGCACCAGCTCACGCAACGCGCGCGCGCGCTGCAACTGGTCGCTGTCGTTGGCGACGAGCACCGGCACGCGCTCGAGGTCGGCGCGCAGGCGCGTGCGCGCCTGCAGGAACGGTTCAAGGTAGGTTTCCACGCGCGTGATCAGGAAGCCGCGCTGCCCGGTCTCGGCATCGACGATGCCGGCGAGCACGGCATGCACGGCGGCATCGACGTTCAGCGTCGCCATCGTGTCTTCGCGCGTCTTGTATTGGTCGCGCAGTGCGGCCCAGGACAGCAGGGCCAGCACCGTGATCACCACGATGGCGGTGGTGAGGCCGATGACGAGGCTGGCGGGAAGCCGGAGATTCAGCCGCAGACCGCGATTGCGGTCATCGGGGCCAGCGGCCCCCGAGGATGTGTTCGAAGCCATGCATGTTCTTCTCGTGTGGACTGGCAAGTATCACACTTCAGGCCTCCATTGGGTGTCGGAGAACGCCCCCAAAAGCCAGCCACGCGCCGTTCAGGCATCGCGTGCCGCCATCAGCTCGGCCACTGCGGCACGCAGGTCATGCAGGCGCGGCGGCTTGCCGATCACGCGGTCCACATTCGGCATTGCCTGTCCTTCGGCGATCAGCCGGTCGCCCCAGCCGGTCAGCATCAGCACCGGCACCTGCGGAGCCACGGCCTTGATCGCCGCCGCCACGGCGCGACCGTCCAGGTCCGGCATGCCAAGGTCCGTGATCACCAGTGAGACCGGCACCGCGCCGGGCTGCAACGACGCGTGGAACAGTTCCAGCCCCTGACGTCCGTCGCTCGCAGTCAGCACCGTGTGGTCATCCAGCTGCAGCGTCTCGCGCAGCGAGCGCAGCAGCGCCGGATCGTCGTCCACCAGCAGCAGATGCAGGCCGCGCGCCGGCACCGCGGTCAACGTCACCGGCTGCAGCACCGGCGTGTCGGCCTGGCCGAAGACCAGCCGGATCGTGGTGCCGGCGCCCGGCGCACTGTGGATCTCGATTCCGCCGTCGTGCCGCTGCATGACGCCATATACGGTGGCAAGACCGAGGCCGGTGCCGCGCTCGCCCTTGGTGGTGAAGAAGGGCTCGAGGCAGCGCCGGCGCGTCTCCTCGTCCATGCCGGCACCATTGTCGGCAACCTCCGCGAACACCTTGCCAGGCGCTGCCATGCCGGTGCGCAAGATGAGGCGCCCGCCGCCGGGCATCGCATCGACGGCATTGAAGACGAGGTTCACGAGCGCCTCGCGGATCTCGTTCTCGATGCCACGCACCGGCGGCAGCGTTGGATCCAGCTCCAGCTGCAGGTCGATCACCACGCCCTGTTGCTGGGGCATCGCCTGCCAGCGCGCCCGCGTGAGGTCCGGAATCTGCCGCACGATCGCGTCGAGCTGCACCGGCTGCAGCTCGGCCTGCCCGGCACGATCGCGGTAGAACTCGCGCAGGCGCGCCACGGTCTCCGCAACGTCACTGACCGCCTGCTGGATGGTGTGCAGCGCCTTGCGGGCCCGCTCGGTCAGGCCAGATTCGGTCTCGAGCAGCGAGCCGGTGTACAGCATGATCGGCGAGATCGCGTTGTTGATGTCGTGGGCGATGCCGCTGGCCATCTGCCCGAGCACGCGCAGGCGGTCCTGCTGCATCGCCGCCTGCTGCGTCGTCGCCAGGTTCTCGTAGGCCGACTGCAAGGCGCCGTGCAGCCGGGCCTGGTGCACGGCCAGCGCCACGTGCTCGCTCAGCTGGCGGATGAATTCGCAGTCTTCGTGGCTGAAGGCGTCGTGCGCGCGCCGTGCGGCAAGCACCACGCCGAAGGTCATGCCTTCGATCGACAGCGGCGCGACCACCATCGAACGGAATCCCGCCGGTGCGAGTTGTTCTCCCAGCGGGAGTCCGGAGCCGGCGAGTTCCGGTTCATAGATCACTTCTCCGGTCACGCAGCGCGCGAGCCTGCCCTTCACCGGCACCTTTGCGCCAGGCTGCAGGTTCAGGCCGGCATCCAGCGCGGCGCCCGCCGGGCCGACGGCCTGCAGCGTCAGGTCGCGGTCGGGCGGGTCGTAAAGCAGCACCGCGCCGAGGTCCAGCGGCATCCGGGTCTCGAGCGACGCGGCCACCACCTGCAGGATGCTGGGCAGGTCCTGCCGCTCGCCGATGGCGCGGGTGATCCGCTCGAGCAGGTGCAGGCGCTGCAGCTGCTGCTCGAGGCGCAGCTGGTTGTGCTTGTTCGCGGTGATGTCCTGCATCGCGCCGCGCATGCGCACCACCCGCCCGTCGCGGACCACTGGCCGGCTCATCGTGCGCACCCATTTGCGCGCGCCGTTCGCGCTGACCATCTGCAGTTCCAGGTCGTATGGCGTGCCATGTTCCACCGCATCGCGGATGGCCGCATCGATGCGCTTCTGGTCAGCCGGCACGAAGAACTGCATGCCCAGCGTGCGGTTGGGTTTCAGCTCCGGATCCAGCCCATGGATGCGCGCGATCTCGGCGGTCCAGGTGCCCTCGCCGGTGAGCGGGTCGAACTCCCAGCCGCCCACCTGCGCCAGCTGGCCGGTCTCCTGCAGCAGGTCCTGGTGCTCGCGAAGTTCCTGGTTGGTGCGCGCCAGCTCCGCGGTGCGCGCGCGCACCCGCTCTTCAAGCAGCTGGTTGGCCACGCGCACTTCCAGCAGCGTGCGGCGCCAGCCGCGGATCAGCCATGCGCAGAATATCGTCAGCCCGACCAGGCCTGGCACCACCAGCAGCATGATCCGGCGCAGACCGGCGGTCAGCGCGGTCCATTCCGCGGCGGTCACGCCGGTCGCCAGGACGAGCCAGGGCTGTTCGGCCATCACCGGCCCGGGCTGTGTGCCCACCATGTCGTGCGGGTCGAGGCGCTGCCAGGTGAACGGGGCACCGTCGGCGTTGCTGGATTGCCCGACGGCCTCGGCCTGCACCTGCGCCCACAGGGCGGGCTCGGTACGCGCCAGCGTGAAGGCTTCGCGCCCCGGCAACGCGAAGCCCCATTCGACGTCGCGTTGCGGCCCCCTGATCCAGAACCCCTGGGCATCCAGCAGCCGCATGCGGTGCGCGAATGCCGGCACCGCCTGCTGCAGCCGGTCGATCAGGTCCCCGGCGCGGTAGTCGATCACATAGACGCCGCGCAGCAGGCCGGCGCGGTCGAAGACCGGCATGGCCAGCCGCAGCACCAGTGAGGGGGCCTCGCCGGCGGCATCGTCGGCATCCACGCCAATGGCCGAAAGATAGAGACCATTGGCCGGCAGGCTGGAGGCGCCGGTGAAGTAGCTTTCCGCGGCCCGATCCTGCAGTTGCTGCGCCTCAAGGATGAGGCGGCCGTCGCTTTCCACACGCAGGCGCTCGCGTCCATCGGCATCGATGAAACGCAGCCGCGCGATTTCCGGATGGCTCGAACCCAGCAGCTGCGCGCTGCGCGCCGCGGATTCCAGCGATGGCTCGCCGCCGGTCTCGATGAAGTCGCGCACCCCTTCGCCCTCGGTGAGCAGACGCAGCGTGTCGACGGTGTGGCGCAGCTCGCTGCGCAGCAGCTGCGCCATCACGTTGACGCGCATTGTCTCGCGCACGCGCTGCGAATCGGCGATGCGCATGACCTCGAGCCGGTAGAGGAACCAGGCAGCCGCGATCACGGCTGCCAGCACGGTGACGAGCAGCAGTCCGCCATAGCGGCTGGCGGACAGGATGCCTGCGCGAAGGTCCCGGTTCTCTGGCATGGAAGCTGGAATGAGGATTTCCCCGTAACGCGCCGGTCAGGGCGGATGCAGTTGCTCGCCGCCGGTCAGGGACTGATGTAGGCCTGCATCAGCCGGTCCCACACGCGCGTGGCATGCTGTCCCTCGAAGCCGGCCGCCGCGATCTGGCGGCCCGCGATTTCAACCGTGAGCAGCCGGTGACGGCACAGTGTAGTCGCGGCGCCAGCCAGCAGGCCGAACTGCAGCGCGCGCGTGAGACCCGACGGGCCCCCGGTGGGCGCTGCCGCGGACTGCGCCTCGAGCGCATCACGGCTGCGATCGGACAGTCCCCAGCTGGCCGCGATGCGCGCCGCCGTCACTGCTGCATTGGCGTGCAGCGCGCCGGCGATCGCCGCGATGTCCGGCGCCAGCGCCGGCCGCGTTGCATAGAGATCGGTGATCACGCGCTGCACGGTGACGGCACCGACTCCATGCAGCAGCGCCAGCAGATGCGCGGTGAATGGATCGGCATCCTGGCTGCGCGCCGCCCAGGCTTCAGCGGCCGATGCGCTGATGGTCGAATGCTCCCAGATGATTTCGCCGAACTGCCCGAGCTGCCCGTTGTCGCCGGCCAGCGGCCGCAGCAGGCGCGAGGCCACCAGCATGCGGATGCCCTGCGTGCCCAGCAGCGAGGTCGCGCGATCGACGCTTTCGACCGGCTGTGTGCTGACGCGATAGAGGGGACTGTTGGCGGTGCGCAGCAGATCGCCGGTGAGTTGCGGATCCTGGGCGACCATGCGGGCCAGCGGTCGCAGCGACGCTTCCTCGTCGTCGAGCATTTCGAGGATCTGCGGCAGCAGCGATGGCCGGTGCGGCGTGTAGCGGGGTTCGGCGCCCACCTGTGCGAACAGCGCGCTGGCTTCGAGCATCACTTTCATGTGCGCGGCATCCGGACGCGCGTCCAGGTCAGCGGCACGCGGATCGCTCAATGCCAGCGCGTAGACCAGGCGTTGCAAAGACAACGGCTTGTCGGCCGGCGCGGCGGGCCCTGCGACGTCGGCGGCGGGCGCGACCGCCGCAGGTGCCGCCGGCGTAGCCGCGGCGGTGGCGCTGCCCTCGGTGGAGTTCTTCCTACGCCAGAAAAAAATGGATCGCATGGGATGCCCCGGCACCTGTTTCAGCGTCATCCGAGAGCTGCGCGGCGCGCAGCCGTCGACCGTCGGGCCATGGTACGGACATCAGCGCCGCGTTGCACCTGAGTGCGCCGCCGCTGTGACGCAGGTGTCTAGGGATACAGCCCGCGTTGTGCGCGGGCGCGCAGCACACGCTGGCAGGCCACGATGTACGCGGCCGTGCGCAGCGTCACGTCGTGGTGCAGATGGGTGTCCCAGATGTGCGCGAAGGCGCCGGTGAGGATCTGGTCCAGCCGCTGGTTGATCTCCGACTCGTTCCAGAAGAACGAGCTGAAATCCTGCACCCACTCGAAGTACGAGACGATCACGCCGCCGGCGTTGGCGATCACATCAGGCACCACGGGGATGCCGCGCGCGGCAAGGACCAGGTCGGCCTCTGGCATCGTCGGGCCATTGGCGCCCTCGAGGACCGCGCGCGTGCGCAGCGTGCGTGCGCGTGCACTGGTGATCTGGCCCTCGAGTGCGGCGGGGATCAGGAAGTCGCTGTCGACATCCCAGAACTCATCGGACCTGATCGACTTCGCGCGCGGATACGCCGCGACGCCACCTTCGGCGGCGACCACCTGCATCAGCCGCTGCACGTCGAGGCCATCCTCATCGACGATGGTGCCGGTGTGGTCCTGCACCGCGACGACCCGGGCGCCATGATGCGCGAACAGTTCCGCGGCCACCGAACCCACGTTGCCGAAACCCTGCACCGCGACACGCGCGCCGTCGATCGACATGCCCAGGCGCTTCGCCGCCTCGCGTCCGACGAAGTAGATGCCGCGTCCGGTCGCCTTCTCGCGCCCGAGGGATCCGCCGAGCATCACCGGCTTGCCGGTGACCACGCCGGTGGTCGTGGCGCCGACATTGGCCGAATAGGTATCCATCACCCAGGCCATCACCTGCGCGTCGGTGCCGACGTCCGGCGCGGGAATGTCGCGCGAGGGACCGATGATGATGCCGATCTCGCTGGTGTAGCGGCGCGTCAGCCGCTCCAGCTCCTTGCGCGAGAGCTGCTTCGGATCGACGCGGATGCCGCCCTTGGCGCCACCGAACGGCAGGTTCACCGCGGCATTCTTGATGGTCATCCAGCCGGCAAGGGCCATGACCTCTTCCAGGGTGACGTCGGGGTGGTAGCGCAGGCCGCCCTTGCCGGGACCGCGCGACAGGCTGTGCTGCACGCGATAGCCCTCGAAGTGCGCCACGGTGCCATCGTCGAGTTCCACCGGCACATCGACGATCAGCGCGCGTTTCGGCCGCGTCAGCGTGCCGACCCAGCGGCTGAGCTCCCCGAGGTACGGACGGACGCGATCGACCTGTGCCAGGAACGTGGACCACGGGTCATCCCCGCCGCGCGGGCTCACATAGCTGAGGTCCGAATCGCAGTCCGGCATGGTCAGTCCACCAGGATGGTCTTGGTTTCGGTGTAGGCCTGGAAATTCTCGGGTCCGCCTTCCCGGCCGAGCCCCGACTGCTTGAAGCCGCCGTAGGGCGCCATGAAGTCCATGCGCAGTCCGTTCTGCCCGATGCAGCCAGTGCGCAGCTGCCGCGCGACGCGATAGGCCTTCTGCGCGTCGGGCGTGAACACGGCGCCGTTGAGTCCGTAGATGGAGTCATTGGCGATGCGGATCGCATCGGCTTCATCGTCGCAGGGAATCAGCGCGATCACCGGGCCGAAGATCTCCTCCTGCGCGATGCGCATGCGGTTGTCCACGTTGGTGAACAGCGTCGGCTCGAAATAGAAGCCGGTGCGAAGTGCCGGGGGACGCCGGCCACCGCAGGCCAGCGTCGCGCCCTCGGCGATGCCGGACTGCACATAGCCTTCGACGCGCTCGAGCTGGCGGCGCATCGCCAGCGGACCCATCTGCGTGTCCGGATCCTCCGGATCACCGACGCGGATCTGCGCCATCGCGGCGATGATCAGCGCGGCCAGTTCGTCATGCCGCTGGCGCGACACGATCACACGGCTGAGCGTCGCGCACACTTGGCCGCTCATCGTGCAGATCGTGCCGGTCAGGATGCCCGCGGCCTGCTCCAGCGGAAAATCATCGAGCACCAGCGCGGCGGACTTGCCGCCGAGCTCGAGCGTCACGCGGGCGATGCGCTCACCGCAGACACTGGCGATGCGCCGGCCGGCCACCGTGCTGCCAGTGAAGCCGACTTTGTCGACGCCTGGGTTGCGCACCAGGTGATCGGAGGCTTCGCGGTGCGCGGGCACCAGGTTCACCACGCCGGGCGGCAGGCCGGCGGCTTCGGCGCATTCGGCAATGATGAAGGCCTCGAGCGGTGTCTCAGGCGCCGGTTTCATGATCACGGTGCAACCGGCCACCAGTGCCGGCGCGATCTTCTGCGCCATGATGGCGTAGGGCGCATTCCACGGCGCGATGGCGGCCACCACGCCCACCGGCTCGCGGACGATGATGGCCCGGCCCGGCCCCATCGACGCAGGCTGGGTCGTCTCGAACGGATATTCCCCGGCAAGGCCGGCGAAGAAACGGAACTGGAACGTGCCGCCGCCGGTGACATTGGGCGCGAAGCTTGCGACGCCACCCATCTGCTGCGTCCACGCCGCGGCCAGTTCGGCATGGCGCGCCTCGAGCAGGCCGGCCATCCGGGTCACCAGCGCGGCGCGCTCGGTGACGCTCATCCGCGGCCACGGACCGTGGTCGAAGGCCTCCCGCGCTGCGGCAACCGCGCGATCCATGTCGGTATCGCCGGCTTCGGCCACCTGCATGAACGGCTGTGCGGTGGCGGGATTGACCAGCTCGATGCGGCCACCCGCTGCAGGTTCGACCCAGCTGCCACCGATGAAGAGACGATCAGGATGACGAACCTGGATGGCAGTGCCCATATCAACTCCCGCGAACCTGTGCGCCGCAGTCTAGCTTGCCCGTTGCAGGGAACGGCCAACTTCTGACCGCGTCAATCACTGGCAGTACCTGCCGCGCGGAAACGCACCTGCGGCGTCGGACGCCTCCTATACCAGTGTGCTGTCGGCGACACGTTGCGATGTGCGCTGTGCTCTCGCATCTTGCGTACAGTCTTTTTCGCTCCTGGCAGGAACCCGCTTGACTCCACGACGCCTGGCTGGCCACGTGACGCTCGCCTTGTCACTTGCGCTGCTCGCGATTCCGACGGCAGTGCTTCTCGGACGCAACATGCGCACCGCGCAGGCACCTGCTGCCGAAGCGGCTGCGGCGGCTGCCGTGTCGACCGTCGCCGAGACCATCGCCAGCGAGGACGGCTTCGATGGCGAGGATGTCATCGAGCTGGCGCGCAGGCTCGCAGCCGAACCGCATCGCCCGCCGGGCTCCATCACGCCCGGACTCGAGAAGCTCGGCTACGACCAGTATCGGGACATCCAGTTTCCGCCCGAGCGCGCGTTTTGGTCAGACGAGGCCACGCCATTCCGTCTCGATGTGCTGCCGGCCGGCTCCATCTACACGACGCCGGTCAATGTCTCGATCGTCGACGACGGCGAGGTCGAGGACATCACGCCGGCGCCGGGCATGTTCGAGCTGGCGCCGCGCTTCCCGGCCGAGTTGCGCGACAAGGCCCTGTCGATTTCCGGCTTCCGCATCCGCGCGCGGCTGAACACCTCGAGCTACTGGGACGAGTTCCTCGTGTTCCAGGGTGCCACGTACTTCCGCGCGGTGGGCCGCGGCCAGAACTACGGGCTGTCCGCGCGCGGCCTTGCGCTGCGCACCGGCGATCCGGAGGGCGAGGAGTTCCCGAACTTCACGCACTTCTGGATCGAGAAGCCGCGCCGCAACGCGCGTTCGATCGTCATCCACGCGCTGCTCGAGAGCCCGTCGGTCACCGGCGCCTACCGGTACGAGGTCACCACCGGACGCGAGACGCACATGGACGTGACCTACACGCTGTTTCCGCGCACCGACCTGCGCAGTGTCGGCATCGCGCCGCTGACTTCGATGTTCCTGTTCGATGCCAGCAACCGGGCGCGCTTCGATGACTTCCGGCCCCGCGCGCACGACTCGGACGGGCTGATGTTCGTCACCCCGGCGGGCGAGGAAGTGTGGCGGCATCTGGCCAATCCCGCGACGCTGCAGCTGTCCGCGTTCACCAGCGAGCGCCCGAAGGCCTTCGGCCTGATGCAGCGCGCGCGCCTGTTCTCGGATTTCCAGGACCTCGAGGCGAACTACGAGCGCCGCCCCAGCGCGTGGGTCGAGTTCCCCGACAGCGGGGAGACCGCGGCGCGCGGCGCGCTGCGCCTGGTGGAGATCCCCACGCGCACCGAGGCGAACGACAACATCGTGGCGTTCTGGCAGCCGGCGCAGGTACTGCCTGCGGGCACGCCCTATTCAGGCAGCTACCGCATGACCTGGACGGCCGAGTCGCTGGTGGAGCGTGACCTGGGCCGCTTCGTCGCCACGCGCATCGGCGCCAACATGCGCGGCGACCGGCGGCTGGTCGTGCTCGACCTCGCCGGCGCGGGCACCTCGCCCGACGACCTGACGCTCGAAGTCAGCGCCTCGGCCGGAACCGTGTTCCATCCGCTGGTGCAGAAGAACCAGGCCATCAATGGCCTGCGCGCGAATTTCGAGTTCGACCCCGCGGGCGCGCAGATGATCGAGTTCCGCGCGGTGGTGCGCGACGGCGAGAAGGCGGTCAGCGAGACCTGGCTGTACCGATGGACGGCCAGCTAGCCGTCCGCGCAATCCTGCCCAGCGCCGGGCATCGCGGCGCCATGCCGCCGCCTGCGCCACTGGCGATGCCGGTGCAGGACCTCGCCACCCGTCCGCCCGCGCAGTTCCCCGAGCAGATCGACTTCCGCGCGGTGCTGGCGCGCGCGATCACGTTGTCCGGGACGCTCGGCATCGTCGGCTATGGCGTGACCGAGATGATGGCCATCGTGCGCAACGACGACATGACGACGTTGCAGCTGCTGATGATCGTGTTCTTCGCGCTGACCCTGGCGTGGATCGCGCAGGCCGCGGCGGGCGCGGTGGCAGGCCTGCTGCCGCAGCGCCGCCAGCCGCTGGCGCCGCTGCACGAAGTGGCCGCACCGCATGCGCGCCGCACGGCGCTGGTGATGCCGATCTACAACGAGGATGCGCTGCGCACCACGCTCGCGCTGCAGGCAATGGCCGAGGAGCTGGCCGCGGAAGGACATGCCGGCGGCTTCGAGATCGTGGTGCTGTCGGACTCGACCGATGCCGATGCGTGGATCCGCGAATCACTGGCCATCGCGCGCCTGCGCGAGGCACTCCATGGACGCATGCCGGTGTGGTACCGGCGGCGCTGGGCCAACACCGGCCGCAAGTCCGGCAACTTGCAGGATTTCGTCGAGCACTGGGGCGGACGCTACGAGTTCATGGTCGTGCTCGATGCTGACAGCCTGCTGTCCGCGGCGACCCTGGTGACGATGGTCCGCGCGATGCGCGCCGATGCGCAGCTGGGACTGCTGCAGACCGTGCCGATGCTGGTGGGCCGCAGCAGCCTGCTGGCACGGCTGCAGCAGTTCGCGGGCCGGATCTATGGGCCGGCCATCGCCCGCGGCGTCGCCGGCTGGTCCGGCGATGACGGCAACTACTGGGGCCACAACGCCATCCTTCGCCTGACCGCGTTCGCCGGCAGCTGCGGCTTGCCGGAGCTGCCCGGGCGCAAGCCATTCGGTGGGCACATCCTGTCGCATGACTTCGTCGAGGCAGCCTTGCTGCGGCGACGTGGCTGGAAGGTGCGCATGATGCCCGGCATCGGCGGCTCCTATGAGGAAAGCCCGCCGACGCTGATCGACCTTGCGGTCCGCGACCGGCGCTGGGCGCAGGGCAACCTGCAGCATTCGAAGGTGGTGGGCACGCGCGGGCTGTCGATGCCGAGCCGGCTGCACTTCGTCTTCGGCATCATGGGATATGTGGCCTCGCCGCTGTGGCTGATCATGCTGCTGATCGGCTTTGCGCTGTCGGTGCAGGCCGGACTGCAGAACCCCGAATACTTTCCGCTCGAGTTCCAGCTGTTCCCGAACTGGCCGCGCTTCGATGCGCCGCGCATGCTCGACCTGTTCGTGTTCTGCCTGGTGGTGCTGCTGATCCCGAAGACGATCGGCTTCGTGCGCGCGCTGTTCACCGCCAGCGTGCGGCGCAGGCTGGGCACGATCGAACTGGTGGCCAGCACGGCACTGGAGCTTCTGCTGTCGGCGCTGTATGCGCCGGTGCTGATGCTGATGCAGAGCCGCTCGGTGGCCGAGGTGGTCCTGGGCCGGGATTCCGGCTGGTCCTCGCAGCGCAGGTCCGAGGGTCAGGGCTCCTGGGCCGAGGCGTGGCGCATGCATTGGGGCCACACCGTAGCCGGCGTGCTGCTCGGCGTGCTGTTCATGCTGCTGGCGCCGCGGCTGGTGCCCTGGCTGGTGCCGGTGCTGGCCGGCATGCTGCTGGCCGTGCCGCTGTCACGCCTCAGTGGCAGCACGGCGCTGGGGCGCGCGCTCGGACGCGTGGGTCTGCTGTGCACGCCGGAGGAGGCCAGCGTGCCACCCATCCTCGCGCGCCGTGATGCGCTGCTCGCCGCCGCGGCGCCATTGCCTGCAGACGGGCTGCGGGCGCTGGCGCTGGAACCGGCACAGATGGTGGCCCATCTGCATGTGAATGCCGGTCCGCCGGCGATGCCACGGGGCGTGCCCGATGCGGCGCGGCTCACCGCCGCGCAGAAACTCGAGGACGCATCTGCGCTGGACGAAGCGCTGGCCTGGCTGACCCCGCAGGAGCGGGTGCGCGTCGCGGCCGACGCGCAACTGCTGACGCGGCTGGCGGAACTGACACCGGGCGCGAAGTGACGGCGCCCGCACTCGCGGGCGCCTGGATTCGCGTGAGCGGTCAGTGCTGAGGTGACGGCCGCCCCATCGGGACGGCCGCCGACGTTCACCGCTCCCGGATGAGCGCCCGGCCAGCCACCGCGCCTGCCACGGCTGCGGCACCGGCGATCATCGCGATGGACATCCACGGATGGTCGTGCACGTAGCGATTCGTCGCCACGGCGCGCCGGCTCGCACCATTGCGCACCCGCCGGATGTTCTTCCCCACGCGTCCGCGCAGTCGGTCCAGATCGGCAGAGCCGGCATCGATGGCACGGCGCGAGCCGCGCGTGATCTCAGAGGTCAGGGACATGGGACGTCCTCCGTGTGTTGCAACGCCTACACGGTGTGCCCAGCGCCGTGGCATCCCCATCGGGAGGTCCCTCCCATGCTTGTAAGACTTCCCCCGCAGCATCGTGGTCGGGCCTTGAGCCCGCCCTGCGCCCCCTGCGGCACGCTTGCGGAAGTTGAGGCCTGATCCTCTGCCGCGGTGCGCGGTGATCTGGTATTGCTGCGCCATGGAAAACCAGGTGCTGCATCAGGACGCCGCCGGTGGCGGCGCGTTCTACATCGAGCGCGATGGCGTGCGCATCGCGGAGATGACCTACCGGCGCACGCGCCCGGGCCAGGTGCTCGTCGACCACACCGAGGTCGATCCCGTGCTGCGTGGCAGGGGCGTTGCGCGCCAGCTGCTCGATGCGCTGGTGACCTGGGCCCGCGGCAGCGGCACGCGGGTCACGGCCAGCTGCTCCTACGTCGTCGTGCAGTTCGCGCGCGACAAGTCACTGCGCGACATCCAACCCTGACCATCGCTATGCGAATTCGCGCGGCGCAGCGGAACCAACTGCCGCCGTCGCCCGTCTTATCTCCATTACACTAGGTCGGCTGTGCAGCCTGCGGGCTGCGCGCCAGAAATACTTCGACTGGTTCTGGGGGTAATGATGCGCATGAGCGGGGTGCTTTCCGTTTCCTTCCGGCTTGCCGGCACGGTGCCGCTGCTGTGGCTCGGGCTCGCCGCCCCCGGCCTTGCGCAGGCCCCCGCCGCCTCGCACACCGGGGCAGGCCCGTCCCTCTCGCATCTGGTCGACACTTACTGCGTCAGCTGCCACAACGCCGAGGACTGGGCGGGCAGTCTCGCCCTCGACACGCTCGACCTGCAGCGGCCCGACACCGAACCGCATGCATGGGAAACCACGATCACCAAGCTGCGCGGCCGGCTGATGCCGCCGGCGGGCGAGAAGCAGCCCGCCCAGGAGGAGGTCGACGCGGTGGTGCGCTTCCTCGAGACCTCGCTCGACAACTCCGCCGCCACGCGCGGTCGCGTGGGCCACGTGCCCATCCAGCGCCTGAACCGCGTCGAATTCGCCGCCACGGTGAAGTCGCTGATCGGCGTCGAGATCGACGCGCGCCAGGCCCTGCCCACCGAGGTCGAGGTGCACGGCTTCAGCAACATCGCCGAGGCACTGGCGGTGTCTCCGGCGTTCATGGAGCAGTACCTGTCGGCCACGCGGCGCGCGGTGCGGCTGGCCATCGGCGAGCCGGTGCCGAAGATGGCCAAGGTGTTCGTCACGGCCAGCCCCAGCCGGCCCACCGATTTCCCGCTCGGCACCCGCGGCAACAGCGGCGGCCGGGGCGTCGGCATGGCGTTCACGCATGTGTTCCCCGCCGACGGCGAGTACCGCTTCAACGTCACCGAGGAGGACAACGTCGACATCGGCCTGTACCCGCGCGGTGCCGAGAATCCGGCCACGATGGTGATCCTGGTCGATGGCGTCGAGGTTGGCCGCAAGGAAATCGGCGGCGGTGAGTGGCTGGACATCGCCGACCGCGACGGCGCGGACGGCAAGAAGCAGATCCTGTCGATGATCTCCACCGCGGTTCCGGTCAAGGCCGGCCGCCGCCAGGTGACGCTGACCTTCATCGACCGCGCGCGCGCGCTGAGCAACGATGCCGCCGGCGGCGGTGGCTTCGGCGGCGGCGGTCGCATCACGAACATGCCGATCATCCAGACCGGCATCGAGATCGAAGGTCCGTTCGAGCCGAAAGGCCTGTCGATGAACGACAGCCGCGCGAAGATCTTCGTCTGCCAGCCGAAGAACGTCGGCGAGGAGCGCGCCTGCGCCGAGCGCATCACGCGCCACATGGCGACGCAGGCGTTCCGCCGCCCGGTCAGCGACGCCGATGTGCAGTACCTGATGAAGTTCTACGAGGCCGGGCGTTCCGAGCCGGGCGGATTCGACGCCGGCGTCACCGAACTGGTGACGGCCATCCTGTCCAGCCCCGATTTCCTCTACCGCGTGATTCCCTCGCCGCAGCAGCCGGGCGAGGCGCGCCTGCTCACTGATCTGGAGCTGGCGAGCCGCCTGTCGTTCTTCCTGTGGAACACGCCGCCGGACAAGCCGCTGCTCGATCTGGCCGCGGCCGGCAAGCTGTCGGACCAGGGCACGCTCGATGCGCAGGTGGACCGCATGCTGAAGGATCCACGCGCCGAGACGCTGGTGGAGAACTTCGCGCTGGCGTGGCTGAACCTCGACGAGCTGGACCAGGTCGAGCCGACCGACCGCGCGTTCACGCCGGCGGTGCGCGAGAACTTCGAGACCGAGGTGAAGCTGTTCCTGGCCAGCGTGCTGCTGGAGGATCGCAGCGTCGTCGACCTGCTCGATGCCGACTGGACCTTCCTGAACCAGGACCTGGCCCAGCACTATGGCGTCACCGGCGTGCGCGGTCCGGCCTTCCGCCGCGTGAAGCTCGACAACCCGAACCGCTTCGGCCTGCTGGGCAAGGGCGCGGTGCTGCTGCGCACGTCCTATGCCGACCGCACCTCGCCGGTGGTGCGCGGCGCCTATGTGCTCGAGCGGCTGATGGGCACGCCGCCGACCCCGCCGCCGCCCGGCGTCGAGACCGACCTGTCCATCCACGATGGCGACGCGCCGACGACGATCCGCGCGCGCCTCGAGGCACATCGCCAGAATCCGACCTGCATGGGATGCCATGGCCTGATCGACCCGCCGGGCCTCGCGCTGGAGAACTTCGACAACACCGGCCGCTGGCGTGAGGTGGATGCCGCGGCACGCGTGGCGATCGACGCGTCCACCGAGCTGACCAGCGGCCTGAAGATCACCGGCCCGGTCGAGCTGCGCAACTACCTGATGAGCCGCGAGGACCAGTTCCCCTCCACCGTCACCTCGCACCTGATGATCTATGCGCTGAACCGCGAACTGGAATATTTCGACATGCCGGTGCTGCGCCAGATCGTGCGTGACGCGAAGGCCAGCGATTACCGCATCAGTGCGCTGATCAAGGGCATCGTGAACAGCGATGCGTTCCGCCGCCAGGGCAGCGAACCACAGAAGCAGACCATGGCATCCACCGTGACCGGCACCCCTGCCGCGTCCCAGCATCCCTGAGGGAGAGCAGCAATGGCTTATTTCCTGACCAAGAAGCATCTTTCCCGGCGTGCCGTGTTGCGCGGCGGTGGTGTGGCGCTGGCGCTGCCCTTCCTCGATGCGATGGTGCCTGCGGCCACGGCGCTGGCGCAGACCGCAGCGGCCCCGAAGGTGCGCGCCGGCTTCTTCTACCTGCCGCACGGCGCGATCATGAACAACACGCCCTTCGGCAAGGAAGTGGACGGCTGGACCTCCACCGGCAAGGGCGCCGACTTCACGCTCGGCCGCACCGTGGCGCCGCTCGATCCGTTCAAGCAGCACCTGACCACCTTCGAGAACATCGAGAACACCGCGCCGAACAACTCGGTGCACGTGCTGAATCCGGCCACGTGGCTGTCGTGCGTGCGCCCCGACACCTCCGCGAAGGGCGCGAGCCTCGCGATCACGCTGGACCAGCTGATCGCGCAGCGCATCGGCCAGGAGACCGCCCTGCCCTCGCTGGAGCTGGCCTCCGAGACCACCGTGCAGATCGCGGCCGGCAACGGCGGCTTCTATGCGGTGACCACATCCTATGCGGACTACAACAAGCCGCTGCCGATGGAATACAACCCGCGCAAGGTGTTCATCCAGCTGATGGGTGAAGGCGATACCGCCGCCGAGCGCGAGGCACTGCTGCGCAAGAACGCCAGCATCCTCGACATGATCGCCGACCGCACCAGCTCGCTGAAGAAGGACCTCGGCCCCGGCGACCAGCGCGCGCTGTCGGATTACCTCGACACGGTGAACGAGCTGGAGCGGCGGGTGAAGATGGCTGGCTCGCGCGACATGGGCGACATCACCATCCCCGATGCGCCAGTGGGCGTGCTTGATGACTTCGACCAGCAGCTGACGCTGCTGTTCGACCTGATCGCGCTGGCCTACCAGGCCGACCTCACCCGCGTGGCCACTTTCGTGATGGCCGCGGAAGGCACCGACCGGCCGTACCCGCAGGTGAACGTGTCCGGCGGCTTCCATCCGGTCAGCCACCACACCAACACGCGCGAGCGCATCGACGAGCTGCTGCGCATCCAGCGCTACCACATGGAGCGTTTCGCCGGCTTCATCAAGAAGCTCGCCGACACGAAGGAAGGCGACGGCACGGTGCTCGACCACTCGCTGTTCCTCTATGGCTCGAACATGGGCAACAGCAACGCGCACGACAACTACCCGCTGCCGGAACTGCTCATCGGCGGCGCCAACGGCAGGCACAAGGGCGGCAAGAACCTGACGCTGCCCGAGCGCACGCCGCTGGCCAACCTGCACCTGACCATCCTCGACAAGCTGGGGATCGAGCAGGAGAAGTTCGGCATCAGCACCGGAAGGATCTCGGAAGTCTGAACATGCAGCCAACTGACCGCAGGAAGTTCCTCAAGGCCGGAATGGGCGGCATCGCGGGCCTCGCCACGCTGCCGGTGCTCGGCTCGCTGGCGGCATGCCAGAGCCAGCCCATGCGCGCCACGCGCATCGCGCTGCAGGCGCAGCCGGTCACCGATCGTGTGCGCGTCATCAGCGGCGCACCGGGCAACGTGGTGGTGCTGTCGGCCGGCGACGGCCTGCTGCTGATCGACAGCGGCTCCATCGACGCGGCCCCCGCGCTGCGCGCCGAGCTCGACGGGCCGGTGCGCACGCTGATCAACACGCACTATCACGCCGACCAGACGGGCGGCAACGCACTGTTCGGCGCCGCCGGCGCCGAGATCCGCGCGCAGACGATCACGAAGCAGTGGCTGGCCAGCGACTACTGGTCTCCCACCGAAGACCGGTGGATCAAGGCGCCCCCGAAGGAAGCGGTGCCCACCGTGACCTTCCGCGACAAGGGCGAGATGACCGCCGGCGGCGAGCGCATCGAATACGGCTACCTGCTCGAGGCGCACACCCGCGGCGATGCCTATGTGTTCCTGCGGGACTCCAACGTGCTGGCAGTGGGCGATGTGGCCTCGCCTGTGCGCGATCCTGTGCTCGACTGGTTCGCCGGCGGCTGGCTTGGCGGCCGCGTCGATGCGATGGACGACCTGCTTGAACTCGCGAACGATCAGACGCGCATCGTGCCGGCCTATGGCCCGGTGATGAGCAAGGCCGAACTGCAGGCCGAGCGCGATCTGATGAACACGCTGTTCGAGCTCACCGCGGCCATCATGGCCAAGGGCGGCGCCGCGAAGGACATGCTCGACCAGGGCGTCATGGCGCAGGTGCCGCGGCAGTTCAACGATCCCTTCAAGTTCTTCTACGACATCTCCAAGGGCTATCAGGCGCACTACACGAACGTGGGAGTGAACGTTGTCTAACTACAAGAATGTGTCCCGGGCCTGCCGGGGGGCCGCGGCCTCGTTGCTGCTGACGCTGGGCCTGGCCGGTGCCGCCATCGCGCAGGACCAGCCGCAGCGCACGCTGGTCGACCTCGTGCGCGAGGGCAAGCGCGATTCGGTGCTGGCCGCCATCACCTCGCCGCATGTCGACGTGAACGTGAAGGCGCCCGATGGTTCCACGCCATTGATGTGGGCGGCCTTCAACGCGGACCGCGAGATGGTGCAGGCGCTGCTGAAGTCCGGCGCCAAGGCCGATGTCGTCAGCCGCTATGGCGCCTCGGCGCTGTCCGAGGCGGTCAAGCTGGGTGATGTCGAGCTGGTGCGCACGCTGCTGGACGCCGGCGCGGACGTCGACTCGCCGAACCTCGACAACCAGACGGTGCTGATGCTGGCGCTGGCCGCGAGCCCGGTCACTCCGAACCACGTGCAGATCGCGAAGGAGCTGATCGAGCGCGGTGCGGACGTGAAGGCCATCGAGACCTTCCGCAACCAGACCGTACTGATGTGGGCCGCCGCGGCCAACCAGCCGGAGATCGTCGACCTGCTGCTGGCGCGGGGCGCAAAGGACCAGGTCGACCTGCGCGCGAAGCATGACGACTGGCCGCGCATGATCACCTCCGAGCCGCGCGCCCAGTTCGGCAGCCGCCACACCGGCGGACTCACGGCGCTGCTCTATGCGGCCCGCTCCGGCTGCCTGGGCTGCGCGCAGTCGCTGGTCGAGGCCGGCGCCGACGTGAACAAGCCCAACCCCGACGGCATCACGCCGCTGATCAACGCGCTGGACAACCGCCGCTTCGACATGGCGATGTACCTGCTCGACCAGGGCGCCAATCCGCACACCTGGGACTGGTGGGGACGCACGCCGCTGTACACCGCCGTGACGATGAACGTCGCCGCCGGCGGGCGCGGTGGTGGGCCGGGCGGGCCCGGTGGTCGTGGCGGTGCCGGCGGCCCCGGACCTGGTGGCCGCGGTGGCCCAGGCGGCCCTGCCGCGAACGCGCCGTCGGCGCCGGCCGTGGCGGCCATCCAGGTCATCGACCGCCTGCTCGACATCGGCGTCGACACGAATCACCAGCTGACACAGAAGCGTCCCTATGGCACCGGTGGCGGCCGCTTCGAACAGTACGACCGTCGCGGCGGCACTGGTCCGCTGATGATCGCCGCAATGAACAACGACCACGATGCGATCCGGGCGCTGTTGGCGCACGGCGCCGAGGCGGACTTGCGGAACGTGTTCGAGATGACGCCATTGATGGTGGCGTCCGGAATGAGCGGCACCGGAAATGACGGGGCGGTTGGTCCTAGCGGTGATCGTGCGTTCAAGACTCTCGATCTCCTCATTGAGGGCGGCGCAGACGTCAACGCGCGTGTTGTCGATAGCGACACCAAGACGGCTACTCTGGTTTCTTACGTCGTCGGGCGCAAAGATCAGGAAGGCAGAACGGCACTTATTGCCGCCGCCGGACGCGGCTCGGAAGCGATGGTTCGGTACTTGTTGCAGCGCGGGGCTGATCTGTCGCTTCGCGACGCGGCAGGCAAGTCTGCGCTCGATGTAGCGATGGAGCCGCCCCCGGAGAGTTTGACCAACGAACAGCAGAGGGAGCGGCTCATCGCAGGACGAAAGGCCGTGGTAGCACTGCTAGAAAGCTGGCGGTAGTGGATGGTGATGGTCGTGGCTCGTGCGACCACCGCCATCGAAGTTTGGAATCAGGCATTCCGGTGTACCCACAACCGGAAGCCACACGGGCCTCATATGCCTACCGGCAACCAATGCCGCGTTGTGCCCCGATTAGTGATGGACCTTACGACAATCGGCGAAGAGCATTCCCGCACCATAGTATCCGTTGTGGTATTGCACATAGGTGTTCACGTTGCATTCGTATGGCGTGCCATTGTCATCAACACCCCCAATGGAATAGTTCTGCATTGGAACCCAGACGAACGGAAAGTACCCGTACACGACGAGATAGCTGATCATGTGCGCACTCGCCTCTTGATCGGAACCGAAGCCACCCACTCCAAATGAGGCCACACACAAGACCCCCTCGCCATTTGCAATGGGTTCACTGACCGAGGTTGGTTCCACTGCTTGCTGGCAAATGGATCCAGATAGCCAAGTATTGGCATTCGCCCTCGTTGACAAAATTGCTGCGGCCAACGCACCCACCAGAAACAAAACCTTGGTCTTCATGTTTGTTGTCCCTTTTTATTGTGACCGAGGAATGTTCGCCGTTTTGCGCGGTGGCGCAATTACCCCCCCCAGCTAAGCCAAAGTTGGATTGCAAAATCTCGGACGTACTAAGAGAGAGCGGGTCCGCCGCAACGCAGCGGCGCGATTGAGATCGGCGCCAGATTGCGGCCGGCTCCCATTGGCACCGGTCGAGCGCGTCCGCGCTACCGCAATTTCCATATCCTCCAAGCTTGCGGAGATTGCTCAGCTGCGCCCCGCACGCGCAACTTGAAGTGCTGCACCGAATTAGTGACGGAAACCTGCGCGTGTGGTGCCGATCTGCGCCAGCGCGCGGCCCAGCATCTGGCCGGCGGGGTGACGAAGAGATGTCCCTGCTGGTCCTCTTGGTCCCCCGGTTGCTCGTCGGCCAGCATCGCTGAGCCCAGCGGCCCCTCGCGAATTGCCGACTGCGTGGCGTGTTATCCGCTGCGAGACTCATGCGGAGGCCCGCCGCGTCTACTCCAGCAGTGACGTGCGCGCCGGTTCCTCGCGCAGCGCGTTCTCGATGCGGTCCGCGCCGGGCGTCCCCGAATCCAGCGCCTGGCGCAGCTTCTTCACGTAGTCCTCGCGCCGCTTCGGCGGCAGCATCGGCTCGTGCGGATCAACCACCGCATCGAGCAGCGCCGGGCCGTCGGCGGCCAGCAGTTCATCCAGCGCCTCGCCCACCTCGCCCGGCGCGCTGACGCGCCGGGCGCGCATCCCGCAGCCTTCGGCAACACGCGCGAAGTCGACCGGCGTGAGATCGCAGGCGAACTCCGGGTTGCCCAGGAACAGCATCTGTTCCCATTTGATCTGGCCCAGTGAGCCGTTGTTGATGACGATGATCTTCACCGGCAGCCGGTAGCGCACGCAGGTGGCCAGCTCCGCCAGGCTCATCGACAGCCCGCCGTCGCCCACCACCGCCACGACCTGGCGCCCCGGGTACGCAAGAGCCGCCGCGATGGCATAGGGCACGCCCGCGCCCATCGAGGCCAGCGTGCCGGAGACGCCGAAGCGCTGCGTGCCCCGGATCTGCAGGTATTGCGCGGCGAGACCGGTGTTGTGCCCGCAGTCGGTGGCGATGATGGCGTCGTCGGTGAGGCGGCGGTCGAGCTCGTGCACCACACGCTGCGGCTTCATCGGCTCCCCCGGCTGGCGCGCGCCGGCGGCGAGTGCTTCGAGCCAGGCGGACTTCCACTGCCGCACCTGCTGCAGGAAGGCATGGTCGGTCTTCAGCGTCAGCGCGTCGTTGAGCCGCTCAAGGCTGGCACGGGCATCCCCGATGATGGCCGCATCCACCGGGTAACGCAGGCTGATGCGCGCCGGGTCCACGTCGATCTGCACCACCCTGGCCTGTCCGGGCTGCGGGTAATACTCCGTATACGGGAAGCCGGAGCCGACGATCAGCAATGTGTCGCAGGCGGCCAGCGCCTGCTGAGAGGGGCGCGCACCGAGATAGCCGACGCCGCCGGTGACGCCCGGATGCACATCCGGCACGACATCCTTGCCGAGCAGCGCCTTGGCAATGGGCGCGGCCAGCAGCTCACCGGTGCGCAGCAGCGCATCGCCCGCATCCCGTGCGCCCTGGCCGGCGAGGATCACCACGCGCGAGCCGGCATTCAGGATGCGTGCCGCCTCGGTGATGGCGTGCGGGTCCGGATGCAGCGTCGCGGACGGCATCGTGCTGGTGGGCTCGATCTTGTGGCGCGGCGACGGCGCGTCCTCGGCCAGTTCCTGCTCCTGCACGTCCACCGGAATCGCCACATGCGCGACGCCGCGGCGCGCGAGTGCGGTCCGGCACGCCAGCGACACGCCGCCCTGCACATGCTGCGCACCCTGCAGCGCGACGCTGTACTCCGCCACGTCGTTGAACAGCCGCGTGTGATCCACGTCCTGCTGTGTGTCGGTGCGCGCCAGGTCATGGTAGGGCAGCCCGGTGATGGCCAGCACCGGCGCG